>CALLAG010000248.1 GCA_938002705.1 uncultured Saprospiraceae bacterium
AGACTATTCCAAAAGAATGCCACTTTCTATATTTTCAGGATTAATATCTTCCAGCTGACATTATGTAGGGTTTAAGTATAGGCTTGGGATTAACAAGTATATTAATGAATAGACAGCTATCAGTATGATTCCAATATGCAAATGATAGGTTTTTCTTTATTTATTGCATATCTGCTGACAATCCCCTGTTACACGAGTATGTTTTTCGCTTTAGATGTACAGCTATCATTCGATGACGCTCAACAGCTTCCTACTTATTTGGCTATGTTATTCTTATTGTACCGATGGCAACATATCCAACATATAATGTTCTCCACATACCATAAAATTATCAATATGCATAAAGTGCTACACTTATATCATATGGGACATTAAGTTCCGTAAATGGTATTAGATGACATCTTAGTAGATATATTCTTGCAGATAATAGTCGCTTACTTAAGAACTACAATCCGCTCAGTCATAAGGGCTTTGTCACCGATTTTGATATTCATAAAATAGGTCCCATTACTTAATGCATCATTATTAAATGAAAACTCTATGATGCCGATTTTTTTGGGCTTGTCATCATACAATAACTTAACGACTTGACCTTGAGCGTCATATAATGTGATATTAATACGACTATAATCTGTCGCTTCGAATGTAACTTTTGTTTTATTGTAACTTGGATTAGGGCTTACGGTAATATTTTGGTCTATGTTATTATCTATCGTAGATGTGACTCTACCTGGCTTAGATAATGCATTGACATAAGTGGTACCTCTGTTACTTATGGCTCCGAAGGTACCGCTGGTCCATACCACTCCTGGCTCGTTATATTTTCTCTGGCAGCCAGCATAATCTCCCCATCTTTCTATATTTCCACCGAGGTTATCGATATGGCTATCTCCTGATTTTATTTCTACAGGATCAGAATAGTCTTCTGTATTATCATAGTACATTGCAGTGATGCCAGGTTGCATATCTATAGCAGAATGCGACATGACGATCATAGATTCTCTGTCTGTAACTTCTGTACCTGTCCATGCTATGCCAGGATAACCATACTCTACATTAGACCCACCGAGAAGTTGTCCTCTTATATCTCTGCTACCGGTGACATCTTCTATGATACCATGATACACATCTGCGAATCCGGTACCATGATTGATCGTATTACCTACGAATTGTATATGGTTATTGATTATGTAACCGTCTAACACTCTTGCGTCATTAGTCTCAAGGAGTCCCTGCGGCTGATTAGCGACAGGTGGTGCTCCATAGTTGAAGTCAGCGTTTCTGACATCAAGTAGTATCTCTGCATCATCTTGATAGCCCGTAATCTCAGCTATGAATATCGTATCTGTATCGATAGCAAAGTTAAGAGCTGATAGGAAATACATAGATTCTCCTAAGTTCTCATCAGCGTACTTGATAGGGCATAGGTTTCTTATCGCCTTGCCATCCCAGGTTATGTCAGACCACTGTCTTATCTTGAGATCCTCGCCATTATATCCAGTATTCTTATCTATCTGATAGATGAATGTCTCAGAGAAGCCTTCCTGCCATGATACATTATCTTGTATGAGGTTGAGCGTAAGGAATAACTCCCCATCAGTGATAGAGATCATGGGATAGTCTGACCATGTATTATCGCCTCTCGGGTTACCGGTGAATTCGTATAGATTCCAAGTAGAATTTGCAGAGCCTTCTTCTGAGAATCCTAATATGATCCTATTCGTCTGACTATTATTACCTGCTAGGCAAGTGAATATAAACCTGTCTGTAGTAGGGTCATATATCGTTCTGGGGTCGAATTTGAATTGCCCTTCCGCAAGTGCTCCTGTGAAATTTTCTAAAGTTCTATTCCTGATCAGTGTCCCATCTGATTCTCTTATGGATACATTACTATTGACTACTGAGAATACCTCACCAGAGTTAGATACGGCTATGTGGTTGTCTTCTGGTACGGAGCCATCAGTGCCATTACTCTGGAATCCTGTTATGATGACAGGTGGATCAGCTAATTTTTTCTGAGGTGCTTGTACATCATAGTTCTTAGGGTACTTTACTGACATTAAAGCTTTAATCTCTGCAAGTCTAGTAGATGACTGTGATGGGCCCTCTATATAAGTCATATCTGGTCTAAAATCTGGTCCTAAATTTCTCACGTCTATCTGCTGAGCCATTGGGACAGGTGCCAGTTGTTTGGAGTTATATTGTAGCTGAGATATTGCTAATATAGAGCACAATAAAAGTGATAAAGTGAGTGATATTTTCATCGCAAAGAGAGATTATTGATTAAGTAAAGTTGCTAATACCGATGGATGCTTATAATGGCCCCAAAACAAATTGTATGACTATAAATTATGCATCGATCATCATACCAGAATCGTAAGTTACGTTATGCATCCATAATTGGTATAACAAGTTAAATATAAGGATCAAATAGCGAATTCTGTGGACAAGATGTAACTTTTCATATGACCCTGACCAGCATAAACAACCCAAAACAAATAAGAAGAGCTCCTGAGAAATTGAATATCTGATGGGTGATGTGAGGAGTCAGCTTAGATTTGAGTACGTGTGCCAGTAGGACTTTAGCAGTATCGGATAAGACGATTACTAAAAGGATAGTGAGTAGTAGTATGATCATAGATTGGTCAGGAATACTCTGACCTATCATATAAGTAGAGATGACACCCATCCAATAGACGAAGGTAAATGGATTGACACTATTGACCATGAAGCCTTTTACAAAAAAGCCTATATAGTTCTTGGCTGTGAGTTTTTGTTGATTGTAGTTAAGTGCAGGTTTTTTTATAATCATATATAAACCGAAACTGCACAATACGATAGCACCAGATAGTCCCATCCAGAATATAAATCGTGGAGATTCTATCGTCTCGCTCAGAATATTGACAAACTTATAGAAGAAACTGATAAATAGAATATCACTGACCCATATACCAGCACCTACAGTCATGCCTGCCTTGATTCCTCTATCTATAGACACTTGTGTAAGTGTAATAAATATAGGGCCTAGTGATACTGCCAGACCTAATCCCAGAATTAATCCTTCTATGAAATAAGACATAACCTAACTTAGAATAGTAGCTACAAGATGTCTTGCGCCACCATTATTTCTGAATTCGCATAAATAGATACCTTGCCAAGTACCTAAGGCTAATTTATGATTAATAATCGGGATAGAAATGGATGTGCCTACGATGCTGGCTTTTATATGTGCAGGCATATCATCAGGACCTTCCATAGTATGTATGAGAAAAGGCATATTCTCTGGTACTAACTTATTGAATATAGACTCGAAATCTACTCTCACGTCAGGGTCTGCAGCCTCATTAATCGTTAAGCCAGCAGAGGTATGTTGGATGTACAGATGTAGTATGCCTGATGTAGGTAATGAGAGATGTGATAGCACCTCATTAGTTATGATATGAAAGCCTCTCGCTTTTGGTTGGAGATGTAGACTATAATGCTCAGCCGGCATTAACCTCGGATTTTAGAGATAGGAGGGCACTTAAGCTGGCCTATGTATCTCATAATACCAAAACTTACAAAGTATACGATGTCATTACTCTTGCCATTACCTCTCTGAGTACCAGCTGCACCAAACTCTGGATCTACTGATCTATTAGCTAAGAATGGGGCTTGTGCTCCTCTCTGTGATGCTAATGTAGCAGGCTCGGCATAGAGGCCACTTACATCATCTATATAGTCACTGAATACATTACGACCACTTAGCTCTATATTAAGACTCCAGTCTCTGTTAATGTCCCACTTGAAGCCCATTCCGAATACAAAAGCGCCTGTTACAAATCCATACTCACTGCCTACGAACTGTCCTTCTGTGCCGAAGTCTCTTAAGGTATAAGTCTCGTCATCTAAGGTGGTCTTGGGATTATAACGCATCATAGATAATCCACCGAATAGGTAAGGTGTGTAATATTCTTCTGCACTGCCGTGGATATATGGAAAGAAATTAAATTCTAATACGATACTACCATCTAAAATCTGAGAGTAAAAATCCAGATTTCTATTGCGCTCAAATGCATTATTAGATCCTTCATCAGAGCCATTGATACGTCCATAATCTATAGATCCTGTGAGTGATATTCTTTCGTTATAGTTTCTTCTGAACTTTAGTCCTATGACATAGCCTGGCCTGGAGAGGTCATATCTGGTATTAAGATCACCGAAATAATAAGCTGCACCAGCATGTGCTCCATATTCAATGCCTTCTTGTGCAGACAGTTGTAATACAAAACAACATAATATGGCAAATAATAATTTCTTCATATACAAAAGACGATACTATCGATGAAAGCTTATAACGCTATTAAAAGCAAGTATGTTATATAATGAATACTTTATTAGGACGTAATCCACTTCCTAATCGCCCACAAAATTAACAATGTGGCTAATATTGCGGCCATAATTTTGATCATTCTATCCAGCAAAGTAGATTTAGTTGCTGATATAGTGACATCATTAGAGTAGATGTCTTGGGCAAATACATCATCATTCATCTTAGCGATAATATTAATATCTGTATTGGGATCTCGTTCTACAGTTAGATCAGGGTCTTTAGTCCATATGGTTTTGCTGCCCTCTGAAGTGTTGATGTAGTAAGTATAATTGATTTTGTCGCTATAGAAGTTATTAGACTTAAGTGTCGTACTGATATCATAGTGATGCGGAGTATATATGAGTGATAATGCAGGGAGTTGTTGTCCCATTGCATTATCTGCATCGATAAGTGTAAGACTCTCTCGAGTAGATATCCATACATCTCCATCTATCATACTTAATGTCGCATCTGTAAGTCTGGGACTGATAGGGATAACCTTATCCATGAGAACTCTATCCCTAAGTAGCAGCTCCTTATCTATATAGAGGACAGAGCTTGCAGTGAGGATGATAAGATGATTGTCATCAGAAATGAAATCTAAGATTTTTGATTTTTTTATTACGAGTATACCTTCGTTCTCAGGATTTTCTATTTCGATATGATGGATGGTATTATCTGAGAAGTAGAATACGTGACCGTCTTGTATGAAGTAGTTTTTAGATTGAGGTATTTGAGTAGATTTTAATAATCGGAACTGACCATTAGTGTATGTATAGATTCCTGATTGCCCCAAGATTATTACTTGATCATTGTGTATTATTGACTTATAGTATTGGTCTACCGATTGGCTTATTTTCACCCTATTCTTATATACGCTCTCAGAGGTGCATACGTAATCTGTATTGATATCTTCTATAAGTTCTCCACGGAATCGATCTATCGTTTCTATTAGTTGTGCATTATCTTTTGATAATTTTTCTGCCCTATTTTCATAGATAAGGTAGGTGTCTCCTGATCCACTTATAGTGACATTCTGCGGAGCTTTGAGGTTATTTCTCTCATGCCATTCCTCATTGTACTTTTGCATAACTCGGAGTCCATTACTACAGTACAGCTTGTCTCTTATTTTATAGGGTTTATATATTTCGTGAGCTGGAGCTAGGTCATACTTGCGTAGTTGGTGTGGTGTTATGATAATCACCTGATTATTAGTCAGCAGCCATACGTTATCACCATTATCTACATAGAAATTGATTATTTCTTCTGATCTATCAGTATTTATCTCAAAATCAGTGGATAATTCGTTGTGATTGATTGTGTAGAGCTTTTCTTTCGTCAGTACTCTAGTAGTAGAATCGTGACTTGTGTAAGTTTTGATGACCCCTGAGATATTATGATGATTGATGATGCTATTGATCCAGGAATGTCTCTCGTTATTATGGTCCATCGTATGGTCTGGAAGTACACTGATATTATCGTTTTCGATTTTTATACTTCTATTATTATGGCCTATAGTAGGGCCTGAATCGTCTACTTTAATGGAGCTAGGGCTCGCATTGATCTTAGATCTTACTATAGAGTCTTTATTGATTATGCTTATATATCCTCCCTGGATGACTGGATAAGAGGGATAGAATCGGTCACTGGCGTAAAGATGACGTGCAGTGACGTTAGGCACCAGATCCATATCGTCAAATATCATATATGGGCCTATATCTGTACCATTAACCTCATATATGCCATTCTGAGAGATAATCTGAATATAGTCTCCGTCGATAGATATAATATCAATGGGGACAATGCTCTCAGGTAATGGTATGCTATATTGTGACTGGGCATGACCATCTACGGCATAGAGCAATACTGCTATTATTAAGGATATAATTCTATTACGTAAAATCACATTAGAGGGTGTTGTCTCTGTTATGACTGACAAGTTAGAAGTATAGGCACATTAATTAGCCATTAATTGGATTTGAATTATGAGAAATGATTAGTTGCCGTCACTTTGAGTGATAAAATCGCTATTTACAATATTATAACTTTATGATTTATGTGAGGATAACTATATAGTGTTATCGGTGTCGATCCCCATTATGAAAGGTCTCCACAAACTAAAATAAGCGAAAAACTTATAAATTAGTGACTATCAAAACTTCTACTACTTATGATAAATGAAGTAACAGAATACATCAAAAAGAAAGACAAATGGCATAATCAGCTGACGCAATTACGTCAGATCTTGCTCTCTACAGAGCTACAGGAATGTATTAAGTGGGGGATGCCTACTTATACAATGGATGGTAAGAATGTGATTTCTTTTTCGGGTTATAAGAATCACTGTGGTCTATGGTTCTTTCAGGGAAGCCTACTTCTGGATAAGTATAATATGTTGTCCAATGCCCAAGAAGGGAAGACTAAGACTAGGCGTCATTACAAGTTATATGAAGGTGATAAGATCGATATCAAGAAGGTGACATCATATATCAGAGAGGCTATAAAGAATCAGAAGGATGGCAGAGTTACCGGCACTTCTGTACAGAATAAGTTAAAATCTGAGGTAACATATACATTAGATGATTATCTCAAGAAGAGATTAGATAAAAATCAGCTTATAAAAAAGAAATTTCTGAATCTCACGAAGATCCAGCAGAGAGACTACTCTAACTACATAACTGAGGCGAAGAGAGAATCAACAAAGCTGAGCCGTATAGAAAAAATTATTTCCCTCATCTCTGAGGGGAATAGTCTTAGTAGTCTATGGGGTAATAAAAAGTGACTAACAAAAAAAATGCTGTAATTCGCATTATAACTTATTCCTATCTGCGATAGAAAGCCTCACTATAGCTTAGTTCATATTTTTTTAAAATAAAATTCCTAAAGTGAGTGAAGATCTGTTACTGTTAAGAGAAGCTTCTCCACTAGGATTACCGTCTGGGTCAGTGAATGTAAAGTCTATAGCGTCAGTCTGTGTCACACCATCTAATTCTATGAAGAATCTTAATTTGCTTATCGGGATCACGACACCTATATTAAAGTCAGTTCCGAAGCCACTTTCCAGGTCACTGTCAAGACTAGCGTTATAGGCAGCTCCTAAAGATAGATGCCACCTTCTGTTCTTCCCGAAGTGCCATGCTACTCCAAGTGGTACAGTGATATAGTTCCCAGATATTCCGTTTCCAAAATCTCTTTTTTCAAAATTTAATCGACCTTTAAGGCTCCAGTTTTTGCCTAAATAATAGTCTGCTTGTGCTCCCAGTAAGAAAGCATTGCCACTAGCGTCTTCATCATCATTAAAATTGGTGTCCTCGCTTAATATGTTACTAGTAAATCCTCCATAAACGCCAAACTGAAGGTCTCCGCTCTGGTGCCACTCTGGATTAGTGCCGTCTTCTGTGTCCATCGATTGTGCATGTATCATACATGTAACTGATAGGCAGATAAAAAAGGTAAATAGTTGTTTCATAGTACAGGAATTGATTTGTTTTAATTAAATAACAAGCCTAAGAAATCTAAATTTTTGAATTGTTATACAATTTGATTGATGCATTAATATTAGGATAACAGATATTGTACTAATGTGTTAAAACTTATTTATCACTTAAGATTTAAGGATTTTCGTTATTATTAGATAGCTTACTCAATTATTTTGTATCATTGGTGGAGTATTAATACTACTGGAATTATATGGATATACGATATGACATATGAAAGATCTTAAGGAATATCTACATGCGTACAAGGCTGATATTGAAGTAATTGCCCACAAGTATGGTCAAGGTAATCGACTGACTGATGCCTTATTAAGAGATATATATTCTGATATCAAAAGCCTTATAGATCAGTACCTGATAATAGGAAATGAGGCCAGCCACGATCAAAAAGCTGAAGATAAAAAACATCAATTTCTAAGTCATAGAATCAGAAGCGAGATAGCATACGAACTTAAGGATTACGTTATTCTCATGCGTAACATATATGTAGAAGCCATCAAGGCCAAAGCATATAAGACAGATGGTGGACTATCTGATGCTGATTATGAGAGGTTCATATCAGAATCTCAGCTCATCTTATCGAAGGCTGGTCAAAGTTTGACTTCTTACATAGGTGGGGTATTATCGCAGGTGGACAATGAGGAATTTATAACCAAAGACCTTATGTACTACAGGCTTGTAGAGTCCCCTTGGGCTATCTATGAAGAACAGTATAAGGAAGTTCTACATCAGATGCTGGACCTAAGAAGGCAATTAGTCAATTATGATGATGTAAAAAGTGCTTTCGCCACTATCAAAGTCCATGTAATAGAAGCCTTAGAAAATCTGAAGTCTCAGACTGATACAGTATTATCAACGACGACAGATCTCAGTACAGAGTATAATAAGGATGCATTAGTACCTGATGTGATTAATGAGAAAATAGAGCAAATAGAAATTGCCTCAGTATACAAAGAGAGTCTCAAGGTAAAACTCGAGAAAATTGATTCTTCGATTAAGAATTTGAAAAATTATGTATTCTCAGTCGATTACAAGGACGGTAATCTAATCCAGAAATCTATCGATCTATCACAACTTACTTCTAAGTGGCTGGAGCTATCGCTGGTGCCTACTCTTGCAGAGATGCATGACAAACTTAAGATACTAAAGACAACAAGTGATATCTCAGCTAAGAATATGAGAAATAAGCTCAGCTTGTTGACTGATAAGAATCATGACGAATTCCTAAGTGACCTGTCTATCAGCGCAGATAAGCTAATCAGAGAACAGCAAAAATTATCACAGGATATAATAGATAAGAAGACAGGTGTAGAGACCTTGCTCGAAGAAGAATTCAGACCATCTAAGATATATTCTAATAAAGCTTTCTTATCTACTGGATTACAATCTTCTGTCAATCAGATAATGAGAGATCAGAATAAGCTGGTGGAAGTTATCAATAATAGATTCGGTCAGAGGCAAGAAGAGCTGAAGTTCTTCTTTACTAATCTACAGAAGCAAGAGCAACTTACAGAAGCAGAACGTATCGCTAGTGCACTTAACAATAAGAGTGGCAAGTATGCAACAGAATCCTACGATCAAGTATTCCTGAGGCAGAATATATTTAGCGAGTTCTATATCATAGAAAGACTTACGATGCAAGATAGAGCACGAGAGTCTATAAGCTTATGGCGCAATGGGTATAACGGCTCTATGATTATTACTGGCTCACCACTCAGTGGTAAGACAACATTTGCTAATCATATAGTGCTGAGTAATTTTGCTAATAACTTTATAAGGCTGGAGCCCAATAGTGAGCAATCATTTAACGGGAGAAAGTTCTCTACTCAAGAAGGCTTAGGTGAAGCACTGAACGAGATTACAAAGTCAAGAATCATCAATCCTACTTGTATATTCATAGATGATATCGAGTTATGGCATAGCGAACATTCTAATCTATTGCAAGACGCAAGAGATCTCATTGACTTCGTCACTAAGCATTCTGAGATGGTCTATGTTGTGGTCTGTATAGGTCCAGTTGCATTACACTTTCTGGATATTTATATGGATTTTTCTGAGCAGTTCTTGTCTGTCATCGATGTAAGTAAGGTGAAGTTTTCTCATTTTAAAAATATAATACAACTCAGGCATACTGCGACTCAGAAGACCCTTGTCAAAGCTGATGGAGCACATTATAATGCTGACGAATTTCTATCTATTGTGAAGCAAGTCCACAAAAACTCTAACGGTAACTTAGGAGATGGATTATTACGCTGGGCTTCAGGTTCTAAGGAAATTAGCTCTGACCAAGTCATATTTGACTATACAGATATGAAGATCGATAACTTCATAACGAGAGAGAATGAGATGCTTATAGAGCAATTCTTTAAGTATAAGAAGCTAACGGATAAAGAGTTAATTGCAATATTTACAAAAGAACAATATGAGAGTGTACGTGTACAGCTAAAAACCCTATTGCGTAACAAAATATTAGTCAGAGATGATGAAGGCTCTATTCAGATTAATGATCTAATAATTACAGAAGCTCATAAGTTCTATATAGAACGATTTGCTCAAATGAAAAAAATATATAGCTAAATGAGTCAATATTTATTTCATATATCGTGGTTGAAATTTTTCTTACTGATAGGCTTCATAGTGCTTATCTATATCGTACTGAAGCTTATCCTTAATGCACCATGGGTCAAGCCTAACCTGACTACTAATAATGCCGTATCAAGATTTGTAAAGTATCTTTTTTGGCCTATAGCAGGAGTAGTCATCGCAGGATTTTTTATAATGAAAAACCCTGTAGCACATGGTTTCATGGTAGTGATTACGACACTCTTATCTTGGAGATACGTCAAAGAAATATTCCTCGGAGCATTTATAAAATTCAGTCAAGTGTATCATAAGAATACACCTTATAATATTAACGGCATGCAAGGCACACTCATCTCGTTAGAGGTGATCGGTGGTAAGTTCAAGTTCCATAAAGGCACACAGTTTTTTACCTATTCTCAGCTACTTGATAGTCAGGCGATAGCATTGGTTAATGATATCGCTTCTGATGATCTGAATTTTAGATGTCAGAATAATGGATCAGAAAGATTCAATATAGCACATATACAAGATATAATATTTCAGTGTCCTTACGTTGATCATTACTACAAGCCTAAGCTTAACATAGTAGATAGCGATACGATCTCAGTTAAGATTAATACCAGAAGCCACATTAGTGCAGAGAAGGTGTTAGCCTATTTTTCTGAGAAGGAACCGCTTATTAATTTTAGAATTTCTAATAACACGTTTTAGATGAATAATCTTATTTTTCTTGAAAGTTCAGCGATTATAGATCCTTATTATCTGATCATAGGGGCCTCGGTAATTGTTATTTTATCTTTCTTTTTTAACATGCTTTCTAAGTTGACTAATATCCCATCAGTATTAATGCTGATCGTGCTAGGTGTCATCCTGAAGGTAGGATTAGATGCTAAGGGGATTACTATGAACTTCCGTCCATATCTGGAGATTCTCGGGATCGTCGGACTTATTATGATTGTACTTGAGGCAGCTCTAGAACTCAAGCTGGAACGTAATAAGCTGATGCCCATATTGATAGCTTTTGTCATAGCGCTGGTCGGATTATTAGCATCGACATTCGTCGCAGTACTTATTTTAAAACAATTTATACCTGACATAACAGATCAGCAAGCGTGGCTGTATGCGACGCCGCTGTCTATACTGTCGAGTGCCATAATAATACCTAGTGTATCCGCATTGCGTAAGGATAAGAAAGAATTCCACATCTATGAGAGTACATTCTCTGATATATTAGGCATCATGATGTTTTATTTTCTGACAGGTAATATCGATCCAGAAGCAGGTCAGTCTATCATAGGTTTCTCTGGTAATATTGTTTTGACGATAGTCATATCATTGGTAGCGAGTTATGTTATAGTATTGATATTCCAGAATATCAAGAGTCACGTTAAGCTATTCTTGCTTATAGCGATATTGCTGTTATTATATGCTATAGGTAAGAAGATGCACTTATCGTCACTGATTATCATATTGATATTCGGTCTATTGATAGCTAATATGGAGTTGTTTTTTGGAGGAAGATTACGTAAGTATCTTAATCTCAAGAAGGCGCAGCACATATATGAAGAGTTACATATTATTACACTAGAGACGGCATTTATAGTAAGGACATTCTTTTTTGTGATTTTTGGTGTGACGATATCGTTGGTTACACTTTTAGATATAGATGTTGCTATCGTAAGTATGCTGATCATAGCATCGATATACCTCATCAGATTCATCATGCTAAGAATTACGATGGGCACTGATATCATGCCTCAGATATACATTGCGCCTAGAGGCTTGATTACTATTTTGTTATTCTATGCGATACCAGAATCTGTAGAGCTTAAGACTTTTAATCCAGGTATATTACTATTTGTGATTATCGGTACGAGTCTTATCATGACAGGGGCTATGATATTAGAGAAGAAGCGATCGGGGAGTGCTATCAGCAAGGCCAAATCTATAGCTGTAGGATCTGTTAAGTGGAAAGCACCAAGTATAGACTCGGAATAGTAAACATTTATTTGAAAAAAAAATGAAATCAACTTGGAGTTTCGATCAATATTTGCATATTTGTCTATATACTTATTTTATAATATGATACTTAATAGGAACACATGTCTAAGCCCAAAGTAATTAAGGATTATGATAAGCTATCTGAAGAAATTCAGGAGCAGATTAAGTTGTTCTATCCCTATGGTTTTGATAAGAAACTTATCATGTTTAAAAATGCGAAGAAGAAACTTATAAGTGCTCTACCATTTGAGGGAGAAGATTACTACTACCTTATCAAGATGACCAAAGACGAAGCACAGCAGATTATCTCTGATGATGATGACTACGGAGAGGACGGCTTGCTTAAGGAAGATGCATTAGAAGAACTTCAAGAAAGGTATGATGATGTACCTGAAGATGTCAGCGATGATGATGATTAGTGTGAGCTGTCCATAGACAGATCACTATTGCCAATTTTTTCTTTTCTTAATTAATAGTATACCTAAGTACCAAGGATATTATTCTCCATAGCTATTCTGACTAATCCGGCTGTATTGCGAGCATTCAGCTTAGCAAGCAGATTACTTCTATGTGACTCTACAGTCTTGAGAGATATGAATAGTTGATTAGCGATCTCTTGAGTTGTATGTTCTTTTATAATAAGGTCTAAGACCTCTTTCTCACGTCGCGATACTTTAGGGATGAGTTTTCTCGATTCTTGTGATGATCCCTTTCTTTGATTCATCAGTCCTTTCATGATGGTCTCCGTGACATCTTTGCTGAAGTATGAAGTACCAGATAATATAGTATTAATGGCCTTCAGTAATTCTTCTCTTCCTGTATTCTTAAGTATATATCCCATGGCTCCATTATTAAGTATTTCAGTAACGAAGCTCTCTTCATTAAACATGGATATAGCAAGAACCTTGGTCTCATTATAATCCGTTACGACTTTCTTGCATACTTCTATGCCGCTCATCCCTGGTAGATTGACATCGAGAAGTAAGATGTCTGCTTTGCCTTTCTTTAAGAATTCTATGACAGATGGTCCATCCAGGCATTGGCCTACAACTTCTATGTCAGCTTCAGCTTTGAGTATAGATGCTATACCATCTGCGAACATGGCGTGGTCATCAGCTATAAGAACTTTGGTCATAGTTTAATTATTTAATACAGAATTATATTCTGCGACATCAATGTATTATTGTAAGAATCAAAGTTAGTGAATGTACGAATTAAAAATTAGGGGTATCCCCTTAATAAATAAATGGGTGTTATCAGGGATTTAAGAAAGCGTCACATTACTGATCTTTACATTATAGATATGGCGAAAGGGTCATACAGAATGAATAAAGTAAGTTGGTTTTTCTATAACCCACATCGGTTAGTTAGTTATAAGAAACTGGATAAGATCTTTACAGACCCCCAATACAAGATGTAATCTTATCTGGTTTCTTTTTCTACCAACAAAAAAATATATACCCAAATAATAAAAACCCGATTAAGAGTAACTCATTGGGATTGACTATTGCAAAATTGAAAAAGACCCTCATAAAGATGAGGGTCTTTTTTATGTTAGTGGCAGTCATTCCACAGTTTTGGATTCTTAACTTTACACTCGATATCACCTTATAATATATAATGACTCATGTCAAAGTCTCTGACAATATTGCTTCTATCTACTCTGATGATAAGTCTGTCGTCTGCACAGGATAATAACGATAATCAAGGCGAGATATATAAAGAAGCATTAGAAGAAGCTCGTCAGCGAAATGACTATGCTGCATTAGCCAAGGTTTACTATGATTATGGTATATATGAAGAAGAAGCTAATCAAGAGTCAGGCAAGTCCTTTGAGTATCTCACAAGAAGTCTGGATTATTATAAGCTGATCACTGACACATTAGGTATCAATAAAGTAAGGTTAGAGATAGCTAAGCACTTTCTCAATAATGAGATGTATTACGATGCCCTACAGGAATTTCTGAGTGTCAAGCAATATTATAATGTCCATAATGAGCATAGGTCTGTTATAGAGATAGACTTATATCTATTTGAGTTATACTTAGAGAAGCTTGATATAGAATCAGCTAAGGCATCATTAGATAATATCAATCTGCTCCTGGATAGTGTGCCTGATCACATGCTGCAACGCAAGTACCTCGTAGAGAAAATCCAGTATCATGAGATAGTTCGAGAATTAGATACAGCACTGGTCCTCGCTAACGAATGTTATGAGATGAGTGTCAACAATAAATCAGCAGAAGGCATATCCATATGCTTAGCTAAGAGGGGCGACATCTTACTGGCTCAGAACAAATATATCCCAGCGATAT
>CALLAG010000249.1 GCA_938002705.1 uncultured Saprospiraceae bacterium
ATCGTGGTCATGTCTACATCATAGATATGCAAGGACAGATCGTCTGGTCAGGAGATAATAATAATTCTAAGACCCAGCTCGATGTCTCGTTCTTAAGTCCTGGTACTTATAGTGTAGAGTATATTCCTGATGATAATGATGATAGGACGATCTATACTTCTATGATTGTGAGGGTGGAGTAAGAACAGATAATAATTTTAATGTTATCTTACATTTTGTATGGGTAACGAGAATAACACTAATTTCTGGATAGCTACAGCACCACTTATGTTTTTTATTGTGGTCTTAGCATATGGCTTATTTGGGCATACTTTTTTGTTTGATGGAGAGCGATTGCCCGTAGAGGTGCTCATCATTATGGCGATTAGTTTTAGCACTTTATTCTTGATGTGGAGAGGTTACTCTTGGGATCATATACAGCAGAATATTATAGCTAAGGTAGGGGAATCGGTACCGGTACTTTTGATATTATTTGCTATTGGAGTATTGATAGGGAGCTGGATTGTGAGCGGGACAATACCGATGTTGATATACTATGGTATCTCTGCCATTAATCCTGATTGGATATATATTTTCTCTTTCTTGATATGCATTGTGTTCTCATTACTGACTGGGACATCATGGGGTTCTGCTGGGACTATTGGGATAGTTATGTTGGGTATAGCACAAGTGTATCATGCAGATATATTCATAACTGCGGGAGCAGTTGTGGGCGGATCTTTTTTTGGAGATAAGATGTCACCATTATCTGATACCACTAATATTGCCTCACTGGCTACCGATGTACCACTGTTTGACCATATAAAATCTATGATGTATACGACGGGACCGTCAGCGATTATAGCTGCAATAATATATGTCATATTATCTCCAGCAATACAGGGGAGTAGTACTGAAGTAGGCACCGTCCAGTTGAGTCAGATAGATGAGACACTTAGAGGATTAGAAAGTATATTTTCTTTTAATATAATCTTGCTCTTACCATTACTTGTCGTTGTCTATGGCTCTATTACTAAGAGACCTATATTCATAACCTTATTAGTATCCGCATGGATTGCTATGATATTAGCTTTAGTATTTCAGCCTTTTAGTTTTTCTGATATTTTCCAAAGTTTTAATAGAGGCTTCAGTACTGAGATGGCTTCAGTATCAGGAGTCAATTCTGAGGTACTTGCTATCCTTAATCGAGGGGGGCTGTATAATCTGATAGAGGGTATCGTCATTTCCTTTTTGATATTTGTATTTATAGGAACATTACAGGTGATGGATTCTATTAAGGTAGCGATCAACGGGATGATGAGAAATCTGCATAAGCAAAGTCATACTGTGGTAGCAGCACTCACAACGACAGTGTTCACTAATCTGACGACATCTAATCAATATGCGACAAGCTTTATCATAGGAGAAGCATTTAAGAATAAGTTTGATAAGATGAAGATCCCAAGAAAGGTACTCAGTAGATCTATAGAAGATGCTGGTACGATGCTGGAGAATCTGGCGCCATGGACACCATCAGGGATATTTATGGCAAGTACATTAGGCGTAACGGCATTGGAGTATGCACCATATCAATTTTTGTCTGTGATTAATATTATGATTGCCTATATATTCGCTATGACTGGTATAGGATGTTTTTATAAAGAAAAATAGAGGATAGTAATGAAGGATGAGACGATACTTAATCATGATACATATAAAGATCAACATGGTGCAGTCGTACCGCCATTGTATCAGAATTCGCTTTTTACTTTTGATAGTTGGGATGATATAGATAAGGCATTTGACGATAAGTCAGAGAATTTTCTATACTCAAGATTATTGAATCCAACAGTCCGCGTCGCAGAAGAGAAGATAGCTCAGATATGTCATGGTGAGAAAGCCAAGCTATGTGCATCAGGAATCGCAGCCGTAACAAGTGCTATCCTCCATTGTGTCAAAGCTGGAGACCATATCATCACTATCAAAAACATCTATGGTCCTACCAATACTTTTATCAATAATTACCTCCATAATAAACTCAATATAACGGCCACTTTTGTAGATGGTAGAGATGTGCAAGAGTTCCAAGATGCCATACAGGATAATACAACGCTGATATATCTGGAAAGCCCAGCTTCATTGACATTTGAACTGCAAGACCTACAGGCAGTTGCAGCAATAGCTAAGAAGTATAATATCAAAACTGCTATAGATAATACGTGGGCATCTCCTTTATACCAGAGGCCTCTTGACTTGGGTATAGATATAGAAATACATTCTGTATCAAAGTACATCGGTGGCCATAGTGATGTTGTCGCAGGAGTCGTAGTAGGTAGTAAGACAATAGTAGATGAGATAATTCTTGCCGAGCACGAATTATTAGGTGCTAAGATGGCGCCTTTTGAAGGATGGTTGATTACTCGAAGTTTGCGGACATTAGCTATACGTATGAGAGCACATCAGGAGAATGCTTTTCATATCGCAAAGTATCTGGAATCACATAGTATGATTAAGCGGGTGTTCTGGCCAGGGCTACCAAGCTTTGAGCAATATGAATTAGGACAGAAACAAATGACCGGTTACACTGGATTGATGAGTTTTGAGCTTGCCACCAAAGATATTTCTAAGATTAAAGCTTTCGTCAATGCATTACAATTATTCAAACTGGGTGTCAGCTGGGGAGGTCATGATAGTCTTGTGTATGCACCCGTAATATCCTATCTCAAAGAGTTGAGCCCAGATCAATTTGCCGCTTTTGGTATTAATGAAAGTATCATAAGAATATCAGTGGGATTGGAGGCACACGAGGATTTGATTATTGATTTGGATAGGGCGTTAGAGGAGTGTATATAATAACAGTATTCATGGCTTAGTCAGGACAAATTATCGTGATTATGCAGTACTTTAATAAATTTAAAATTAAATTAGTCTTTAGTTAATAATCAAAAAAAGAAACATGAAGCATATTTACACTTTAGTATTCACTGTATTGTTCACGATTAGCTTGATAGCTCAAGATGCACCTGACTTTACTATCACGGATACTCACGGAGAGGTACATTCTCTTTATGAGGATTATCTTGATCAAGGTAAGACGGTTGTATTAGATCTATTTTTTGTTAATTGTCCACCTTGTAATGACTTAGCGCCATTAATGGAACCAGTGTATCAGGCCTGGGGAGCTGGTACGGGTGATGTACAGTTTATCTCACTAACAAGTGACCCATCAGATACGGATCCAATTGTGATCGGATTCGAAGAAAGACATGGGACAACATGGCCAGCGGCAAGCTCTGAGGGAGGAGGTCCAGCAGCTCAAGAACCTTATACAACAGGACAGTGGGGCCAATTCTTAGGTTACCCAACACTTATTATTATATCACCAGATAGATCAGTACAGTTTGATATATGGGGTGCAAATCTTAATGAGACTATTGACCTTCTTGATGCGGGTATCACTAGTACTGGTGCCTCTAAGACTGGAACAACTTCTACTAAAGAAGAAATCCAACTTTCATCAGAATTATCTATATATCCTAATCCAGTAGAAGATAGGTTGTTTTTCGAATCAGCTCAGAACGTAGACAAATACGAAATATCTACGATAGACGGTAAGTCAATTATGTCAGCATCTATTACAGAGAGTAACATCAACGTGGCTCAATTAGATAAAGGATTATATATCTTAAGATTACACACTAATGAAGGACTTGTCTTAAATAAGAAGTTCTCTAAGTTATAGAATAGGTATATATAAGAAATATATAAAACCAGCAGCCCTATTACTGCTGGTTTTTTTATGCACATACCATACTTACTTAGCCACTACTAATTGCTTTAACTGATCGATGACACCTGTACCACCGTTTACTGTGATCTCACCTATTTTTTCTGAGATCTTTTCTACATATTCCATCTCCTTTAGCTTATATAACATGTTGTTCTGTTCCATAAGCTTTGCTGTATTAAGCAAGCTTCTCGTACTTGCTGTTTCTTCTTGTCGCATGATCGTATTAGCTTGTGCTTTCTTCTGCGCTATCAAGACTTGATTCATAATATCCTTAACATCACCAGGGAGTATGACATCCTTGATACCCGCTGACGTGATTTCTACGCCTAATTCTACAGCAGCTAATTGTATACGGTCAATAATATACTTACCTATAGATTCTTTCTCGGCAAGTAATGCATCCAAACTAAGCGAACCGATATATGCTCTCAAGGCTAACTGCATGAGTGTGTATAATTGCTTCTCATAATCTTTAGCATCAACGATTGCTTTGTTGACATCTACTACCTTATACTGTGCAGAAAAATTGATTCGGATACCCGCCTTATCTTTAGTCAATAACTCTTGACCAGAAACTTCTATGTTTTGGAGTCTCGTATCTACCGTTTTTACAACGGCCAACTCCTGAGTCTTCCAGAAATAATATACGCCAGGCTCGAGTGATTTGATATATTTTCCATCGATGAATAATATCGCTTTCTGATAAGACTCAACTGGAAAAATTCTCACATACTGTAATACCTCAGGCTTCATTAAGATATTCTTAGGTATAGACTCGTCCATTTCTATTTGATTTAAATCTACCTTTTCTACAGTATAAGAAATAGGTGATGTCCAGTAACCCATCTTTCCAGAATGGATCACTCTTTTGTATTTCCCATCTCTATATTCTATTCCTATTTCATTATCAGTGATATCAATAATTGTCAAGTAATCTGATAACAAGTTTGATTCACTTAACAATATTAATTCATTGCAAGACAGATTAATCGGTACTGTCATATCATAGATATCTACTCTGTACGAGAAACCTATCCAGTGTTTTCCTTCGGTCAACACATTTGTAAGTTTACCTCTCTTGAAGATCAATGCTATCTGGTAAGCATTTACTGTAATACGTTTCATTTTAAAAATATTTTATAAAAAATTATACAATTCGTTTTGTTGTAAAAAGAGTACATAGCTAAGTCATCATCTTATGAAAAACGGAACCCACCTTAAGTAGCTAAGTCTATGATTCTTAATGTTGGTGACTTTAATAATTCTAATTATAGAATAACAAAAGATCACTTGCATTCTCATCACTTCCCTACCTACGGTATCCGACGGATTACAGGCTATCATCAGATTATCGAAGATCATACAGATGTATAATCTCAATGTGATATCTTAACCATGCACTCAAGTTGTAGTGACAGATTATAGAGATGTCGCTCTAACATAGATTAGGAGTCTACTGCTCTAACCAACTGAGCTATAGTACCTACTGGTACTAATGGGAATCGAACCCATGCACGAAAACTGACAGATGTTCTGACCAAATTAAACTATCCTACGATGTAGGAGTGGGAATCGAACCCACACTTTCTGGACCGGTAATGGAGAAAATAATCTAAGTATATCATCACCTACTGGCTGATACTATGGAGCTATTCAGAAACTCTCATGCATATCATATCTCTACCATTTCATCTTTTGCACTATGTGCTATTTCTTTTTTGATTTCTTTGGATTACTACTTTTAGTAATTGATAATTCAAAAGTATATACCTACTACGCAATTAATTTGCGTAGTAAATAATTATTTGTAGAAGTAGTAATACCATTTAGTAATTTAAGTGCCGCTTTAGATTTTAGAATTATTCAAAATTAGATCAAGTATAAAAACGCAGACATAGCAATAGCTATGGCGAGGCTTTTATGCTGTATATAATGAAGAATAAAATAAAATATATGTGGCAAGTTGAATTGTTATATGGTATATCATTTGAACTTACATCTTCAGGTTCGTAGCCTGATATTCTATCCGTTGAACTATACTTCTAAAATTTTCAATAGGGTGACTTCGGGACTCGAACCCTGTTCTCCTCTTTCACAGAGAGGTGTTTTGACACCATACGATTTAAATTTGAAGATGCCGTAATAGATTTTAAAATGAATTGTTTGATATCAAGGCGAAAAGCACAGACATAGCAATAGCTATGGCGAGTATTTTCAACGAAGATATCGACCGATTCAATTAAAATAAATACGGTATTCTCATGTTTAAATGGTATTAAAACTAAAGACACCATCTAACCAGCAACTATATTGTTGCTGGCTTTCGTTTTTTACTTTTCTTTGTAGACTTCAGACTTTTTATTTTCTCTTTTAAGCGAGAAAGATCTACATCGATTTTTTCTAATCTATGTTTGTCTATACTGAAAAGTTTTGCTTTACTAAGTACTCTCTTAGCTTGCTTGTAATCTCCCATGCACTCGTGGATAATAGCATTATGAGTAAGTAATACACTCTTATCCATTCCGATAATCGTCATACCCCTATTGATTATGCTTTGAGCTCGCTTATATTCCCCTTGCCATATTCTGAGGAGGCTATAATACTTATATGTATCTGTGTAGTTCTTATCACATTCTAGAGCTGTGTAAAAACACTTTCCAGCTCTGTGATAGTCTTTAAGTTGATACATATATATCTTGCCTAACATACAGTTAGAAGGAGCATGCTCATCATCATAACCAAGGGCATAATTGAGATTCTCGATAGCGAACTCCATATTGTATGGATAGTAATCAAGCGCCTTGAGATAGTAATTATCTGCATTTGATAATCCCATGATTTTAATTATTTAGTTACATTATTTAATAAATTGAGATGAGTCATTACTCCTCTCACGATTTTACATTTTCTTTCTCATTTCATATTTCATAAGCAATAATTTTTAGTTTATATAAATCAAATCTGTTAGTACCCCACAAAGGATTCGAACCTTTACTTTTGGGATTCTAAATCCCATGCCTCTGCCAGTTGGGCTAGTGGGGCAAATACATAATGTTAGTGACAATGGTGGGACTCGAACCCACGACCTTTGGTGCTTCAAACCAACGCTTTCTACCATCTGAGCTACATTGTCAAAAAAGTACGGAGGAAGAGATTCTGAATCTACCTTGTCGGCAGACATGCTCTAAACATATATATGGTGATACCACACCAGCCACCTCCGCATATTACTACATCGTTATCCTGACAGGCTTCGAACCTATACTATGAGAATCAAAATCTCATGTGCTACCAATTACACCACAGGATAATAACATGGTACTCCGTAAGGGAATCGAACCAGCCTCCCAACCTATTCTGATGAATAGGTTCTTTCTTTTCAAGAGTACATTTAGTACTCTTGATTCCTAATGTATTAGGAACCATTCTATCATGATAGAAAGTCGAGTGTACTAACCATTATACTAACGGAGCATAAGTCTGAAGAGTAGGATTCGAACCTACGACCTCTCGCGTCCAAGGCGAGTAAACAACCACCGTTATCTCTCCAGATATTCTTTGCTGAATTTTATTTGATACCATTCTGACTTTTCAGAAATGACATAGGCAGTACTGACGGGAGTCGAACCCGCAACCTCCCGAGAGACAGTCGGGGACTCTGGCCAATTGAGTTACAGTACTATGTGTTCTTGATCAAAAAAAAAGCACCTTCCTGAGAACAGAGAGGTGCTTTATCTTCCGATGAATTGAATTACGTCATCGAATTATTTTGTTTCTCTGTTTCAGATATGAGCATTGTTCCACACACGGTTCCAGTAATTGGAGTAGCTCGTGACTAAATCGTATGATATGAAAGTTTATAAATGTCATGTTATCTGTTTTTTATGCTTCTAATTGTTCTTTAGATCTAACAATAAAATCAAGCTTATTCTTTATCTAATTGCTGATGCAAAGGTAATGTGAAAGTTTCAAGAAATCCAAACAAAAATAAATATAAATAATTGATAATCAATGAGTTGTGATACAAGTTGGTCATAGAAAATCCGTTTCAGTCGTTGCTTCTGATTCTTAGATATTCCAATAGTCTGTCTCCCAATTGTTTATGCTCCAATTACTCTATTTTGTATGTGATTTATTGATCATTCATATTTTAAAAAATTTATCAAAAAAAAAGCGTTCAAAAAAAATCTTGAACGCTTCTACTTTATTATTAGTGTATTTATATACTTCATCATATTAGATGACACCTATAGCAAATGCGTTTCTGATTTCTCAGTTGTTCTTGATCCAGTAATCGAAATATCG
>CALLAG010000250.1 GCA_938002705.1 uncultured Saprospiraceae bacterium
ATTCAACTTACGTAGCTATAGATGCTGCATTAGCTAAGATCAGAGAGACGGGAAATCTGAGTGTACCACTGCACCTAAGGAATGCACCGACCAAACTTATGAAAGAACTGGATTATGGTAAGAATTACCAATATGCTCATGATCATAAGTCTAACTTTGTAGAACAAGAATTTTTACCTGAGGAGATAAGCGAGGTCAGTTTTTACAATCCGGGAAATAATCCCAGTGAGCAAAAGATTCAGCAATACCTTATGACACTTTGGAAAGGCAAGTATGGCTCTTTCTGAGAAAATCAGCGTTTATGTAACCGTCCCTGCCGACATCAATTGAGAGTCACGGATGTATGATAGTTAAAAGAAAAAGTATTTATTTGAGTTTATAATTGATCCAATATGCTTAGTTCAAGCATTCCATTCATCATATAGCAAGGTTTGTTAGACGAGGACGCAGATAAGAACGACAGTGATTTGTTTCTTAATCTCTGTACAAACTATATTCATTAAGGCTGCTACTAAAAATCAAAAGAAACAAATTATTAGAAATTATAATGTGATATTATTTACTTTTGCAGCATTATAAAAACAAAAAACTATTTTAAACATGGGATTATTTTCATTTATTAAAGGAGCTGGTAAGAAAATATTTGGTAACAAAGAAGAAGCCAAAACGACTAATACGACTTCGCCAGAGATGATGGGGCCAAGCAGAGAAGACTTATTAAAAGCAGAGATTGCTAACCTCGGATTACCTATCCAGAACTTAGATGTAGATCTATCGGAGAAGGTCACAGTATACGGGCAGACAGAAACGAATGCAGAAAGAGAGAAAGTAATATTAGCATTAGGTAATGTAGATTGTGTAGGTTGTGTAGAGGATATGATCACAGTAACTAATCCTGAGCCAGAAGCAACTTTTCATGTTGTAAAATCTGGAGATTCTTTATCTAAGATCTCTAAAGAAGTATATGGAGATCCTATGAAGTACAATGCAATATTCGAAGCTAATAAGCCTATGTTAGAACACCCTGATAAGATCTATCCAGGTCAGACATTGAGAATACCACCACTGGCATAATACCTTCAAAGACATAAGATATAAAGGCTGCAATTATTGCAGCCTTTTTTTTACCTGATTATGAGAGACTAACGATTGACAATCAACAAAGAAATATTCCGCATAGCAATACCTAATATTATTGCTAACATATCGATACCCCTATTAGGCATCGTAGATACGGCTCTGATGGGAAGGATGGATGATCCTGCCTATATTGGCGCTATAGCTTTGGGTGGCATCATCTTCAATATTCTATACTGGGGATTAGGGTTCTTGAGACCAGGTACTACAGGATTAACTGCTCAATCTTTCGGAAAAGAAAACTTCCAAGAATGTTATCGGTTGCTCTATAGATCTTCTATAATCGGATTTTCACTGGGCTTGATCATATTGATATTTCATGACCAGTTGGGTCATTTCTGTTTTGGATTATTAAGTGGATCTGAGCAGGTCGAAGCATTAGCGTACGAGTATTTTTCTATACGTGTCATGGCAGCACCAGTTGTGATATGTCTATTTGCATTACGGGGTTGGTTCTTCGGTATGCAAGATGCTATATCCCCTATGATATTGACGATATCAGCTAATGTGCTCAATATTATATTCAGTTGGTACTTAGTTATGGAGATGGATATGTCTGTAGCTGGAGTAGCATATGGGACTATGGCTGCACAGTTTATTACATTCATAGTAGCTATTGTAATTATAGTTGTCAAGTACAAAAGTGATGTTATAAAATATTTTGACAGTGCCGTATTCAAAGCTAAAGAGATGCTCAGATTCTTGAGTGTCAATAGGGATATGTTTATCCGTAATCTCTGTATGATATTGGTTTTTAGTTTCTATACGAACTACTCGTCTCAGATAGATGATGATTATTTAGCCATCAATCAGATGCTTCTACAGTTGTTTTATTTTATGGCGTATGCAGTCGATGGGTTTGCATATGCATCGGAGAGTCTTGTAGGGAAATATCTTGGTGCAAATTCGATAATTAAGGTCAAAGAGGTAATAAAAAAATGTCTTATTTATGGATTAGGTTTTGGTGCACTATTCTCCATAGGTTTCATAATATCCGGTAGCTCTATATTACGTGTTATGACTACTAACCTGCAGCTCATAACTGATGCACAACCTTACTTTATATGGCTGGCTTTAGTCTCTATATCCGGTGCATTAGCATTTATATGGGACGGAGTATATAGCGGTGCTACAGCAGCCACTGAGTTGAGAGACTCTATGCTTATATCTACAGTGTTCTTCTTTGTCGTATTCTATAGCACCAAGAGTAATTACCCTGAAGTATCGATATGGGCTGCTATGGTTGCATTTATGCTATCGAGATCCGTATTTCAGATCATATTATATAAATATAAAATCGAAAAGCAATGGGAGAAATTGGACATGTAAATTTGGCTAATTACCTTCTTCATCCTCAGTGCTATAAGTCTCAAAAGTGAAGTACTTTTCTGATTGTAATCATTAGCAATAATGCTACATGCAAAAATACTTAGTATTAGTCATTCTACATATCCCCCTCTAATGGTATTTTATCCTATCTGTCATTGATATTAGACAAGGTCTCGAGTGCAAGGCTTAATGCCTGTGTTCCTTTTCTACCATAACCTTGAGCCTCTACAGCTTTGTATAACTGATGTACAAGAGAAAGTCCTGGAAGCGATAGATTCATAGATCGGCACTCATCCAGAGCGATCTCCATATCCTTGATAAAGTGCTCGACATAGAATCCCGGTTCAAAATCTCTATCGATGATACGTGGTGCCAGATTATTAAGCGTCCAGCAACCTGCAGCTCCACCACTGATCGCTTTAAGCACTGTAGTTGGGTCAAGACCAGCCTTGTGAGCGTAGAGTAGACTCTCGCATACACCTATCATTGTACCAGCTATAGTTATCTGATTACACATCTTAGTATGCTGACCTGATCCTGCTTTGCCTTCATATACAATGTTAGCTCCCATGATATTAAGTAAAGGCATAATGGTATCTACGGCAGTTTCTGTACCTCCAACCATGATAGACAACTTACCATTCTTAGCACCTACGTCACCACCTGATACGGGTGCATCTATACTGGTTGCTTGATTAGCTACTGCAGCTTCATGTATCCTTACTGCAAGGCTTGGCTTCGTCGTCGTCATATCGATGAGAATCATCCCATCTCTACATTCTTGCAAGATTCCATTATCACCAAAATAGACTTCTTCTACATCATTGGGATATCCTACAATGGTAAACACAACATCACATAATTCAGCTATTTCTTTCGGAGAATTACACCATTGAGCCCCAGCAGCAACTAAATCATCCGCTTTTGATTGTGTTCGATTATACACGCATAACTCATAGCCTTCATCCATTAATCGTTTGCTCATAGAAGCACCCATCACTCCAGTTCCTATCCAGCCTATTTTTGTTCCTTTCGTTAGTGTTATCATTATCTATTTTATGTTACGGTGTTTATAGGATTACCATTAATGTATGATCGAATATTTTGTGTGACTATATCTATCAACCTTTCTCTACTCTGTAGACTTGCCCATGATATATGAGGTGTTATAATGCAGTTCTTAGTATTATATAATGGATTATCATTCTGCGGTGGCTCCTCTGATAGTACATCTAAGCCGGCACCACCGATAATTCCATTACGTAATGCTTCCGCAAGATCCGCTTCATTAATTAATGGACCTCTTGCTGTATTAATGAGTATGGCCTCGGACTTCATTTTGGATAGAGCATCTTTATTTATAAAATGTCTATTCTCATCACTTAATGCAGCGTTAAGACTGAGAACATCACTCTGTGATAGTAGCTCGTCTTCGGATACCATCTTGACATTAGGATAACTGAATCCTGACATCTTTCGCTTAGTAGCTATAACATTCATACCAAACGCTAAGCCTATATCCGCAACTTTCTGACCTATAGTTCCGAAACCGTAGATCCCTAATGTCTTATCCTGTATTTCACTAAGTGTATCTAATCTATAACTCCAGTC
>CALLAG010000251.1 GCA_938002705.1 uncultured Saprospiraceae bacterium
GGATAAGGTTATAAGCCTTAGCCTGAGAAGTGTTTTTAAGCTTAGTTATCTGGCCCTCTGATATGGTATCATATAGAAGCTCTTCTACTTCTAATTCCTGTAACTCTTTTATTTCATTTTCTGAGTTATTGTCGTTAGGCATTTCTTCCTTGTGTTGTGGTATTATAGCATTGCTATATAGAGGTGATACAGCTTGGGTAGCTATAACAAGAATGACGACTAAGATTGACACTAACTTCACTTACCAAATATAGGAAAGAGAGTATTGCTATCCAAATATAATTGAAAACTATCATGATGTGTGTAATGGCTATCATTATATAGTGTAAAGCTTTAGAATCAATTAATTTCTTATTTTTGAATTCACATAAGACTTACTATGGCTTTAGATCTTAAGTTTTTGATTTCCAGCGGCTTGTATCATAGGGATCCGCAAGGGACAGAGTTTGGACAAAAGATATTAAAACACAGTGTCCTACTTATAGATCACTTAGGATTTGAATCTTTTACATTTAAGAAATTAGCTAAAGAAATATCCTCTACGGAGACATCCATATATAGATATTTTGAGAATAAGCATATGTTGCTTGTGTTTCTATGCTCGTGGTATGCAGAATGGGTAGCTTACCTTATCGAGATTAATACTAAGAACATCCACGATCCATCCGATAGGCTTAAGGTTGTATTACATAATGTAGTAGCAGCATCTACAGAGAATGTTCTCACGGAATATATCAACGAGAATGTACTACATAGAATCATAGTCAAAGAGGGAGCTAAAGCCTATCATACTATCTCAGTAGATAAGGAGAATAAAGAAGGACTTTTCTTGAGCCACAAAAATCTGATCTCTATTATAGAAAAGCACATAGGAGAGGTCAATAAGGAATTCCCTTATAAGAAATCACTAGCCAGTAATCTGTATGAAATGGCTAATAATCAGATATACTTTTCTGAACATCTTCCTGACTTATCAGATATAGGTAAGAAAGATAAGAACCACAAATCCTTAGAAGAGATGCTTAATTTCTATACAGAAAAACTACTTAATTAGCCTCATCAATTATATACTGATAATCATTATTGCATACAATAAGATATCTATTATCACCTATATCTATAATCTGCCTGGGATCTATATCAAATGGTAAGTGTAGAGATTGTGATTCTCTAAAGCTCTCGCTGTCCATATCATAGCCTATAAGCATAGCACCACTATGTCCAGAGTTACTACCTAATTCTGTTACCATATTATGTGAGTTAGATACATACATAATGTCACCATTTTCTTTGATATGAATATCTTGGATAGTACTCAATTGAGTATAGTGTCCTAAAGGTATAGTCTTATATGATCCTTGATCAGATAGAAATAGAGTATGCTTGAGCTCATTTATCATTTTTGATTCTACGACGGCTTTTTCTTTTGATGCATTTATATCTTCCAATTTGCGGACTTTGGAGAATGTATTATAATCTGAGAATTGCTTCTTAAGAAGAGGTGCCTGTGACTTCAGTCTATCTAATGATGCAAATGGCATATTAACTCCCATAAAATTGTAAAAAATAACTGGTTCTGTTTTTTTATTATCATCTATGTCCAGTACACTCATCATGACAGGGTTAGATTCAGTAGCTTTCCACTTCATGTTAGTGCCTGCATTAGCGGCTATGATATCTAAGGTGCCATCGCCATTATAATCATGTGTCGCTATAGCATTCCACATACCCGTCTTACTTAATCCTATATCATCAGAACGATACTTAAGTATACCGTTACCTTCATTCTGCATGACGACTATGCCCATCCAGTCACCACAGAAGATGAGGTCTTCATCACCATCATTATCATAATCTACCCATTCGCTATCAGCGATCATACCGTACCTTTCTTTGTAGGCTATATCTACGCCTTGCCCTGACTTGTTCTTAAGGATAAAGCTATAAGGTGATAGTCCATAAGAGAAGGGTATTGACCGAGCTCCTACAAATATGTCTTGGTAACCATCTTGATCATAGTCTGATATTGCGACCGTACCACCATTAGTGTGGGGTAGTGATAGTGGAATCCTTTTGAGGTTTCCTTTACCATCATTGAGATATATTCTATCCTCTAATAATTTATCTAATTCTGTATTTTGGTTGCCTCCAGATACAACATATAGATCGAGGTCACCATCTTTGTCGAAGTCTATAGGTGCAGCGGCTGTATCTTCATACTTTGCATCTAACTTAAAATCGGTATTCTCTACACGGGCATAGGATCCATCCTTTCTGGACACATATAGAACGGGTTCTTGTAATGAGGCTCCACCTATAAATATATCTTTACGACCGTCTCCGTTAAAATCTGCACTTACAGCTGCAGGTCCTTCTCGGGACAGTAGTTCGGGTATCAGTACATCGAAGTCACTATCTACATATTTGTTTTCTCGGTGCTGATGTTTGAATAATACTGGCGTAGATATATCTTTTGATGTAGATGCGTATTGAGTTTTTGAATCAGTGACTTTATTTATGTTGAGATTTTGATTTATTTCTGGAGAGGACACTTTTTGTATTGTATTGTCGGGCCATACGATCATAATAGAATCTATACTTGTATGATCTCCTATTCCTATATGTAATCTATGTGTAGACGATGATTGGTAGCCACGAGTAGTTACATAATCTTTATAGATTTCTAAACCTTGGCTGTAGAGCTGAACCTTAGCATTCTTAGTAGTCTGCTTGGTTTCGTCATTTAATTCTATTGATATATAATTATTGTTAGAACTGCTTTCATTACGTAATAGCGTTACTTTCTGATTGATGTTATTACAGACGATATCTAAGTCTCCATCAGAATCTAAGTCGGCGTAAGCAGCACCGTTAGAGAAAGTCGCTTGTCCTACAAAAGATTCCTCAAGTGGAGAATATTTAAATTCTTCATTTTGTGAAAATAATATATTAGGCAAAGGCTCAGAGGGCATAAGTTTAAGCATCTCTTCCAGGTGCTTTTGTTGCTCCTCATCAGTTCTATCTGTTACATTTAAGCTATTAAGAAAATTAATATAATCAAGATCATTAGGCCTGTGGACAATACCGTTACTTATGTATATGTCATTAAGTCCATCATTATTATAATCTTGCAAGAGGACTGCCCAGCTCCAGTCAGTTGCATAAGTCTCAGTAGATAATGCAATGTCTTGGAACTGCATGGGACTTCTCTGGATGTGGAAATTATTACGTGCATATTGATCTTCAAATCCAAAATCTTTTCTGATGTTAAATATCTGATCTGTATCTTCTCCTCCCGACTTCATCGCTACCTCAGCAGAATAGGGCAGCATATCTGTTGTAAATATATCTGGCCTGTTGTCATTATTCATATCAGCGATATCTGCACCCATCGTAAACTTAGATGTATGTGTCATATGCTTATTAATGGATTCTAAGAATGTTCCATTACCTTGATTGATATACATATAGTCATTCTCGTGGAAGTCATTACCTACGTATATATCTGTAAGGTTATCACCATTGATGTCAGCTGTCACCACACATAGCCCATAGCCTAATGCACTGCTGTAGATTTTAGACTGAGCAGTGACATCTACGAATTTATTTTCTTTCTCATTGAGTCTATTTTCATAAAGTCTATCACCTGATAGGCTGTCCATGATCATTCTCTTATCTATCTTACCATAACTACGAGGAGAGTGGATGGAGTGATTAAGTAAGTACATGTCTAAGTCACCATCGTTATCATAATCAAAAAATGAAGCTTGGGTAGAAAAGCCATAGAAATCTAAGCCATACTTCTGAGATGATTCTGAGAATGTACCATCATTGTTATTAATATACAGCTGATTATGTACACTACCATCTGAGAACAGACCGACCTTGCATACATATATGTCTAAAGCACCGTCATTATTGACGTCATCTATACTGACACCTGTAGACCAGCTATTGTCATTGATGATGCCAGATGATTCTGTTACATCTTCGAATACCAGATCACCTTTGTTGATATATAGTTTGTCACTTACTTCATTGCCAGTAAAGTATACGTCTTCTAATCCGTCATTATTAATATCACCTATAGCGACTCCACCTCCATTATAGTAATACAGATATTCGAGAATATTTCTGTCTATATCTGGCGTGAGATTATTAGAGAAATCAAGCTTGCTTATGCTCGCGTCTACTTCCGTCCAGTCAGAATTAAGGACTTCTTCTATTTTTGATTCTTCAGAACAGGCTACGAATAATAAAGCAAAAATAAATATTGAAAATATAGATCTAATCATGCTGGAATTTAAAAGTTTTTAATGAGTCGTTACTTATGATGACTGTAAGTAAGCTATCAGTTGTAATGAAATCTCGTATCTCTCCATCTACTCGAAGTCCTTTGCCATTACTATAGGTATTGAAATTTCCATTGCCATCATTCTCTAAGTAGATACCATATGTGGCATCATAGATTCCCATCTCAGGAACAACACCATATAAGTTGCCACCCATAACGATATCTGTATGTCCATCAGAATTATAATCTCCTGTATCTATCGCATAGATAGGGCTCAGCTGTGCCTCGTAAGGAAGCGCTACAGAGCTATATTTATATTGACCGTCATTGATAAGTAATACCGTTCTCAGCTGATTACATTCGAGTATGTCTGCATTCTCTAATTCTTCTTGTGTTAATATATTAGTAATGTCAGCTTCTTTAAATGAATTGAAATCTGGGAACCTCTTTTTTAGACCCTTCATCTGATCTATGAGATTATGCCTGAGGGCATAGGGATAATCCTTACCATCAGACCGATTGTGAGTCGTAATACCTTCGGGTGACCCATTATTGTCAAAGTCTGAATAATATAATTTAATAGGATGTTTTTCTGATGCTCTGAATCTACTATTTGCTCCATGATTACCAGCAATGATATCTAAGTCACCATCTTTATCTATATCAGTAAGATGCATTGTCTTCCACCATCCTGAGAGTGGTATGTCACAGTTTATTTTTTGTTCTTGGAATTGACCTTTGGTATTCGTAAATATTCTTATATCCATAAATTCTCCGCATATGATAAGGTCTGTGTCGCCGTCTCCATCTATATCTTGGAGCTGTCCATCAGTTATCATTCCTATGTCAGTAAGTTGAGGACAGATCTCACTTGTCATATCTTGGTATTGACCTTTGCCGTCATTGATTAAGAAGTACCCGGAACAGTATTGACCGAATTTCCCAATTTTAATACGTTCACCTACAAATATATCCTCGTCACCATCATTGTCAATGTCTGCATGTGCCACGGCGCTTGTTGATATTCTATTCCCATCGGAAGGGAATCTTTGTTTAGTCAGGCTAAAGTTGCCTTTACCGTCATTTAATAATAAGTGGTCATACATATATTCCGAAAATGGGCTTAACTCTACACCTCCGCTTGCGAGGTAGAGGTCAAGATCCTCATCGCCATCCACATCTAACAACATAGCTTGGATATGTTCAGATTCTATTATCGACTGGAGTGCCTTAGTTGGAGCTTGCTTACTATAGCTACCGTCTGCTGATTGTATATATATTTCTGTAAGTGACGATTTAGCACCAGGTAGAATAATATCTTCTAAGTCATCACCATTGATATCCCCACTTGCATGTCGAGGACCTTCGTTAGATCTCATAGAGTAGATAAGTCTCTCTTTGTTGAAATCCACATAGTTGTTTTCTGATTTCTTATAGTCGGCTATAGGTGAGGTTAGTTTGAATATAGGCTTGTCAGTATTACTTTTAGCGACGGTAGTTTTTTCTTCAGATTCTTCTATGGTTATTGTCTGATTAGTCGTAACGTCAGCAAGCTGCGTTATTCTTCCAGAGGGCCATATGATTTCTATATTGCATTTAGCAGCAGTACCTAATCCAATGTTAGGTCGAGGGTCCATACATGACTCGAATCCTCTTGTTGGAATATTTTCGTAAGTGAAGGATGCCTCTTCAGTTGTTACCTTAATTTTAGAACCTACACCAAAATGATTTGACGTCGATCCCTTAAGATTTAGCTTTATGTAATTGTTCTTAGTTGAACTTAACTTGTTTTCATACACAAAGCAGGGCATGTTGATATTATTGACAACTAGGTCTAAGTCACCATCGTTATCGAGGTCACCGTAGGCAGCTCCGTTAGAGAAACTTTCCGTATTCAATCCACTGTTCTTATATTCAGAAAATGAGAGGTCTCCGTTATTCTTATAGGATTGATTCTCTACAGGATTAGACGGTATGATATCTATAAGTTCCTTATAGTTGACCCCTTCAGCACTTATTAGAGATTCTATGATTGATTCATTGGCTATATACTGTAGGTAATCTTGGTCGGTGAGGTCTTTGTAGATGCCGTTAGCGATGTACAGGTCTTTGAGCCCATCATTATCCATATCAAAAAATAATGCTCCCCAGCTCCAATCTGAGGCTTCTACACCCGCGTATCTTGACACCTCAGAGAACTTATCCTCTCCAATGTTATGGTGTAACATATTTCTTGTGAATTGATGATGGTAGCCATTCTTAAGATTGTATTGGTACCTATTCCAATCATCAAAAGTTGTGACCGTCTTAAGTCGTTCGTATTCTACGGGTAGCATGTCTGTTACGAAAATATCTGTACGACCATCATTATCTATATCAGCAGCATCCGCTCCCATAGAGGCGGCACTTATAGAGTGTATCTGATTCTCAAGGTCCTCTAAGAAGGTCCCGTTCTTCTGATTAATGTATAGATAATCTCTTTCGAAGAAGTCATTGGATACGAATATGTCTTCCCAATCATCGCCATTAAAATCACTTACGGTAACTCCTAATCCAAATCCTATGACACTGCCATAGATGCCTGCTTTCTCACTGACATCTACGAATGTTCCATTCCTATTTTCCATGAGCTTATCACCTCCTAATATATCTCTGTTAGGTCTTTCGTTTTTTCTTAGGTTGAAACTGCCTATAGCTTCGTAGGAGTTATTGAGTATATATGCATCGAGGTCACCATCTTTATCATAATCAAAAAATGAGGCATGGGTAGAAAAACCTTTGTCATTGAGTTTGTAATCAGCAGCTGATTCTGAGAAGGTCAGATCTTTATTATTGATGAAAAGTTCGTTCTCCTTATTAAGTCCAGAAGGATCGCCGGAGTTACAGACGTATATGTCTAAGAACCCATCGTTATTGATATCTACCATAGTAACACCTGTAGACCATGGGCGAGTGCCTTCTACACCTGCAGATTCTGTAATATCAGTGAATTGAAAGTTTCCTTGATTGTGGTATAGTTTATTTTCTTGTTGGTTAGATACCATATAGATGTCTACTAATCCGTCATTATCTATATCCCCTATGGCGACACCGCCACCATTATAGAAGTTACGATACTTGTATACGTTAAATGTATCAGTAGATGTCAGCATATTACTGAACTCTATGCCTATAGATGTATTGTCTCTCAGTGTAAATAATGGTCCAGAATCTCTGTCCTGATTATCATCACCACAAGACTCAATAGCACAAGCGGCTACCAAGAATAGGAATAAGTATAGTAATTTGTTCATACTATTAATTGATATCATACCTCTTTCGTGTGTCTGTAATTTTAACTGATACGTCTTTCTTATTGAGAGGGAATATGAGGACCTGCCTGTTTCCATCTATTTTTGCGTAGGCTACTCTGTTATCTAATTCTATTGTGATGAATTCATTTTTTCCATACTTTGTCATATAGTATTTTTGTAATTCATTCATTAGTCGGTCAGAGTGGTAGTCCTCATTCCATGGTGACCATGAAGAATAAGACATCTTCATATCCATACCGTACATGACCTCGTTTTTATCAAATATTCCATAGAATAGGACAACAACGTTCTCAGTAGAATCATTCTTTGCTGGTAGGTCTAAGCTATATTTGGCATATTTATTTCCTGGGCCTTGACTTACGAGGCCTTCTTTATTGAGATCCCAGCATTTATCATAGAAGTCTTTTTTAGTATCTCCAACTTCTAATGTCAAGAATAACTCTTTATAAACCACACCGGATTTCATCTCTGATTTTATAGCTTTACTATATTCAGATTCGCAAGAATTTAATAGTGTTATAATAGATAGGATATATATTAAGTAAATTATATTTTTCATCTAATTGGACTTGATATTATTGCTGGTATAGATATATGTTGATTGATCATTTACACCAAAGATATATTTATCTTTATTTATTAGCTCTATGTCTCGTATTTCTCCTTTTATAGATAAGCTCTCAGCAGTATCTATTCTATATCCAGTGTTGGATTTTTCACCATATAGCAGCCATCCTGTAGAGGCATCTTCTCTACCGTATTGTGGTAGGATAAGATGATGATTACCTCCCATAAGTATATCATCATTACCGTCTTTGTCTATATCTGTTGCTATGGCTATATGGGTGGAGGAGTATTGTATCTGTTGTGGTAATGTACTTTTAATGTAACCATCATCAGAGCTGATGTATAATGCAGTCTCCGTATCGTCTATAGATAGTACTGATGCATTATCTACTATATCTTGTCCGAATAGAGATGTCATATCTGACTCAGCATATTGCTGATGCCGTAAGACCTTTTTCTTTACAGCAGGTAATTGGGATCTTAATAAATCGAAATCTATAATAGGGTAGTCCACCCCCTCTACTGTCTCACAGAGAATCTGTTCTGCAGATCCGTTATTATCAAAGTCTCCTATGTACAATTTATTACGGTCGCTTATGGCAGAATTACTTCCTACATTTCCTATTAGGATATCCTCTTTTCCATCTTTATTGAGGTCATGCATTAGTATATTATTCCATAGTCCACTTGACTTATTAAAACCATAATTTTTGTCATCTATGACTAAGCTGTTATCCTTTGAGATAAGAACTGTTACAGGCATCCACTCGCCTGTTATTATTATATCAGTTCTGCTATCACCATTGATATCAGTAATAGCGCTGTCGGTTATTATGCCTATATTTTTTAGTGCTTCTATACTAAGATCACTAAATGTATTATCACCATTATTTTTAAAGATATATGCCGAGCCAGGGGTTCCATAGCTGAGGTTACTGTTGTTACTCCCTAAGAATATGTCTTGATATCCATCATTATCTACGTCAATAATGCTTACTGTAGAAGTAGCTATCGGTGATTCAAATTTTATACTGTTATGAGATAACTTATATGATCCTTGTCCATCATTGAGGTATATCGCGTCATGTAGTTCTGGAGCATATCTTGAGAAGGCTGTGCCTCCGTGAGCTACATACATATCAAGATCACCATCATTATCACTATCAAAGAATATGGCATCTGTAACTTCAGATTTTTGTTTTGACTCAAAGTAAGTAGTTACTCCTTCATACTTGCCATTATTATTGATATAAAGTGTAGAGCTTTGATTTTTGGCTCCTCCTATAAATATATCATCATCTCCATCGCTGTCCACATCACCCGTTATTATGGCGGGCCCTTTCTCTGTATTCATTTTATACATGAGAGGCTCTCTGTTAAATTGATTAAAGTAAGGCTGTGCATGCTGGTAATCTATACTGTCTACTAAGAGAAGTATAGGAGTCTTATTGATAGTGATATCTGAGAGATTAGGACTTGCAGATAATGTGATGGTTTGTGTTTCGTTAGTTTTTAAGTTAGTAACTATGTCAGTGCTTCCATTAGGTGAGATAATCTTTATGCTATCAACGATAGTACATTGGCCCAGTCCAAAATGCAGCTTGTAGGAAACTGATGACTGAAAACCTCTAGAAGGGTACAGCTCATTCATCATCGTTTTGTCACAAGCATATAGGATGATTTTTGTTCCTATTCCGAATGGATTTTTTGCTTCACCTTTTATCACAAATTGGATATAGTTGTTGTTAGATTGTTCTCGTTCTTTATTGATGTATATAGAAGCATCTTGATTGACATTATTGATGATGAGGTCGAGATCACCATCATTGTCCAGATCAGCATAAGCAGACCCATTACTAAAACTCGGCATGTCAAGGCCCCAATTCTTACTTACATTCACATAATTAAAATCTCCCGAATGTGAGAACATAGCATTAGGTATAGCTTCAGAGCTCATGGTGTCTATAAGCTGCTTGACGCCTTTCTCCTTATACTTCATTATTAGCTGTGAGGCGGCTTCATTACCTGCGAAGTCGAGATAATCTCTGTCTAATAGATCCTTGTATATGCCATTACTTATGAAGATGTCTTTGTATCCATCATTATTATAATCTTGCATAAGGCAGGACCAACTCCAGTCAGTATCTTCCACATGAGCATGCCGACCTATCTCTAAGAATTGATGGCCATCTACATTATATTGTAATGTGTTACGTGGGACTTGATGTGAGTACCCTGCTTTGACAGATCTGTGATACTTATTCCAGTTGTCATAGACGGCTTTCGTTTTTTTCCTCTCTATAGTGGATGGATACATCTCTGTGACCATAAGATCGGGTAGGAGGTCATTATTGAGATCTGCGGCATCTGCTCCCATAGAGCCTAATGAGAAACACTCGAAGTATTCTTCTCCCTGTTCTTGGAATAGACCGTTCTGTTGATTGATATATAAGTAGTCTTTCTCGAAGAAGTCATTGGATATGTATAGATCTGGCCATCCATCTAAGTTAAAGTCACTTACAGTTATTCCTAATCCAAATCCTATCTCACTTGAGTATATCCCTGATTCTTGTGTGACGTCCTTATATACGCCATCATCATTTCTTAATAGTTTATTACCATCCTTATTATGCTCGTCTCTCTTATCTTTTATTAGGTCAAAACCTCCTATAGCTCTAATAGAGTTATTAAGAAGATAACAATCAAGATCACCATCTCTATCATAATCAAAGAATGCCGACTGTATACCTAATCCTATAATATCTAATCCATAGGCTTCTGAAGATTCTGTAAATGTCAAGTCACCATTATTGATGAAGAGTTCGTTGTGTCGATTCTTGCCATTAGGAGGACCCGCCTTACAGACGTAGATGTCTAGGTAGCCATCTGCATTAATATCCACGAATACTGCACCTGAGGACCAGATGTCAGAGCAGGTAACTCCTGCAGATTGGCTGATATTTTTGAATTTCAGATTGCCTTCGTTGAGATATAATTGATTGTCTACAAGATTACCAGTGAAATATATGTCGTCTAAGCCGTCGTTGTTGATATCGCCCACAGCAACGCCTGCGCCATTATAGAAGTTTCTGTAAGTATATGGATTGAGGGCAGAAGTATATTCTAATTGATTTCGGAAGGTAATGCCAGTATTCTCGTTAAGCGTATATAGAGTATCTCTAATTTCTACCACATCACTATTACAGGACAGACCTAATAATAAGGTAAGGGTAGAAAAGAAGAGTAATCTTATAAATCTATCTGGCATTAATCATCATATCATTCTAAAAAGAAAGGGCTGCTTTCTTATATGGAAAGCAGCCCTTAAAAATATTAATTCTTATCGTAATTAGTAGCCAGGATTCTGAGTTAATGTACCTGCACTTGCTTGTAACTGTGCATCAGGAATAGGGAATATAGCTACGTGATCTGGTGAAGGTGCTTTCTCCCACCAAGAACCACTTGTATATACTCCGAATCTGATTTGATCAGTTCTTCTTGAAGCTTCTTGGAACATTTCTCTTCCTCTCTCAGCTAAGAAACCGTCAGCATCGATTGATGATAAC
>CALLAG010000252.1 GCA_938002705.1 uncultured Saprospiraceae bacterium
TTAGGACATGGAAGAACAGCTGCTGGTAAGTGTGGTGACGGAGTAGGACAAAACCTTAATGATTGCCTGATGGCTAATGAAGGACTTACGCAGTATTATAATACGGATGTAGCCCTATCAGGAAAGGTCGGAAAAGAAGAGCATTTTTCTTCAGTACAATACCACAACACAATAGGTGTCACTGCAGAGAACAATGCAGGTGAGACCATCAATGCTGACGAAGCAACTCTTGGTCAGACGGCCTACGGAGTAGGTATCATGGGATACCAAGGGTCACTGACAGAAAGATCAGTCATCTATAATTCTAATCTAAAAGACTTAGGAGAAAATATAAAAGAATTAGAGCATAAGAGAGCAGAAGCTCAACATCTTAATGATCAGACTCTGTACCCATTCGATGAGTATACTGCTGAGAAATATAGCCAAGGACATCACTGGGGCATGCACGTCGATCTTAACTCATGTATCGGTTGTAATGCTTGTACAGTAGCTTGTATGGCTGAGAACAACGTTCCTGTAGTAGGGAAGAAAGAAGTAAGCAGACACCATGAGATGACATGGTTACGTATAGATAGATACTACTACGGAGATGTAGAGAATCCGAGTACTGTGTATCAGCCTATGATGTGTCAGCACTGTGATAATGCACCTTGTGAGAATGTATGTCCAGTAAGTGCAACTAACCACAGTTCAGAAGGTCTGAACCAGATGGCATATAACAGATGTGTAGGTACAAGATATTGTGCTAATAACTGTCCTTATAAAGTAAGAAGATTTAACTGGTTAGATTATACTACAGCGGATATATTCCCTGGAAATCAACCTACATTGAACGGGGAAGAGATTCCTTTTGGAGCTGACAACCTTACAAGAATGGTATTGAATCCAGATGTTACTGTAAGAGCGAGAGGAGTTATAGAGAAGTGTAGCTTCTGTACGCAGAGATTACAAGAAGGTAAGCTTACCGCTAAGGTAGAAGGTAGAAGATTAAGAGATACGGATGTAAGAACTGCATGTCAGACGGCTTGCCCTACAGGAGCGATCACCTTCGGTGATAAGAACAATAAAAATGGTGATTTAGCTAAGAAATTAGACTCACCAATCAATTATATAGCATTAGAAGAGATCAATGTACAGTCATCAGTTACTTACACTATGAAGGTGAACAACAGAGACGAAGCAATAGACGCTTAGTGCTAAATAGCTGATATTATATTAAAGAGAATTATATCTAAAAAGAATAAATGAGTAGTCACGACAGTCCAATTAGAGAACCACTAATAACCGGTAACAAATCGTATCACGATATTACTGTTGACTTGGTATCTCCTACGGAAAGACCCCCTAGTCCAGCTTGGATTGTGGGTATCATTATTTCCATTACACTATTTGCTTTCGGTGCCTTCTGTATTGCCTGGACAATCTGGAATGGTATAGGCACATGGAATCTGAATAGAACCATAGGATGGGGTTGGGATATTACCAATTTCGTTTGGTGGATCGGAATCGGACACGCTGGTACTTTGATATCGGCCATTCTTTTGCTATTCAGACAGAAATGGAGAACAGGAGTTAACAGAGCTGCAGAAGCCATGACGATATTTGCGGTTATGTGTGCTGCATTATTCCCAGGTATACACGTAGGTAGAGCATGGGTAGTATTCTATTTCTTCCCATACCCTAACACAAGAGGACCATTATGGCCTAACTTTAATTCGCCACTTCTTTGGGATTTATTTGCCATATCTACATACTTCACAGTTTCTCTTTTATTCTGGTATACTGGTCTTGTTCCAGATTTTGCTACAGTAAGAGATAGAGCGAAAGGTATAAGAAGAAAAATATATAATATCCTTTCTTTTGGATGGACAGGATCAGCTAAGCACTGGCAGAGATGGGAAGCATTATGTCTCGTCCTTGCAGGTATAGCGACACCTCTTGTACTATCAGTACACACAATTGTAAGTTTTGATTTCGCCACTTCTATAATTCCGGGATGGCACACTACGATCTTCCCGCCTTACTTCGTAGCAGGAGCGATATTCTCAGGATTTGCGATGGTATTGACACTAATGATAATTACAAGAAAGTTATTTAACCTTCAAGACTATATTACAATAGCACATATAGAATCTATGAATAAGGTTATCCTTGTTACAGGTACTATTGTGGGAGTCGCATATCTCACTGAGTTATTCATAGCATGGTATTCAGGTTACGTATATGAGCAGTTCGCTTTCTTTAATAGAGCAGCTGGTCCTTACTGGTGGTCATATTTCGGAATGATGTTCTGTAATGTAATCTCGCCATGGATATTCTGGGTAAGAAAGTATAGAAGAAGCGTCGCTATCACATTCTTTGTATCGATAGTGATCAACATAGGAATGTGGTTTGAGAGATTCGTGATTATTGCTACAACTTTAGCAAGGGATTACTTACCGTCAAGTTGGAGTTACTACTCTCCTACATGGGTAGAGATGGGCATATTCGCCGGTACTATAGGTTTATTCTTTACATTATACTTACTCTTTGCAAGAGTAGCTCCAGTAGTAGCCATAGCAGAGGTTAAGAGTATATTGAAATCATCAGGAGATCAGTATGCAGGTCCTAATGCGCATAAACATTCACACTCTGATCACTCGCATACAGCAGCTCCGACGATGAGTAGTCAATATACTGAAGTAAGTAACGATCTATCTACGGCTTCAGGAATGGCCGCTGGTACGACTACTTCAGCAGCGACTTCAAGTTCAAAAATACAGTCTACTGTAGGTGCTGATGATCTTAAAAAGATAGAAGGTATCGGACCCAAAATTTCAGAAATATTAATGAATGGTGGTATCAACACTTTTGCACAATTAGCGGATACTAACCCCGATGTTATAAAAGAAATGTTGGTTGCAGCTGGTTCAAGGTATCAAGCACATGATCCTGGTACATGGCCTGAGCAAGCAGCACTTGCAAGAGATGGGAAGTGGGATGAGCTGGAAGATTTACAAGACAGATTAGATGGAGGTAAATACGTTTAATCAAATTTTAAACAGTAAGAAAATGGCAGATAATAAAAATATAATTTACGGTCTATACAACGATGAAGTGGATCTCTTGAAAGCGGTAAAAGAAGCTAATGGTGATCACCTTGAAATTATGGATGTATACACTCCATTTCCAGTACATGGTCTTGATCCTTTATTAGGATTGGCAGAATCTCGATTGCATATAGCAGGATTCGTATATGGAACGATAGGTTTTCTGACGGCATTCTTAGGTATGTCATGGATATTCACTAAGGATTGGCCTATAATTTTTGGAGGTAAGCCTCACTGGGCTGTACCAGCATTTATACCTATTACTTTTGAGTTGACGGTATTATTTGCATCTATAGGTATGGTCGTTACATTTTATATTATAAATGGATTAGGTCCAGGTGTAGTAAATCCTACAATAGATCTAAGAATTACTGATGATAAATTCTGCATAGCTTTCGATAAATCTGAAGTGGATTCTTCTAAAGTAGAATCTTTCTTAAAAAGATCAGGGGCATCAGAAATACACTCAAAGACGATATAACATATGAAATATATACAGACATTAATTATAGTTCTTGTAGTCAGCTTCTTAGTATCAAGCTGTCAGGCACCAGGTGGTGACACTACGGGAAGTGAGTTTATGCCAGATATGGCTCACTCAGTCGCATACGAGTCTAATTATTATAATTACTACTATAATAATACATGGGGTACTGAGGACGAGTATTACGAATATGCTAAACCTAAACTCCCAGTAGAAGGCACTGTCCCAAGAGGAGTATCTTCTAATATATCCATCCCTACAGCTAATGACACTAAGCCATATCACTATGGTGATTCTATAGAGGAAAGAGAAAGAGCTATAGCGGAGATCATAGATAATCCACTTCCTATTACAGAAGCAGGACTAATACAGGGTAAAGAGTTGTACGAGGTATTCTGTGGAATATGTCATGGTAACAAGGGGAACGGATTAGGATACATATATGATGTAACTGAAGCTTACCCTATTGCACCTAAGAATTTCTTAAAGGGAACAACTGGTGTAGATGATTTAGATTATGAAATGGTAAGAGCTTCTAATGGAAGATATTATCATGCAATTATGAGAGGAATTAATCTTATGGGATCTTATAAGGATAAGCTGAATCATGATGAGAGATGGAATGTCATTCATTACATAAGATCACTTCAGGCAAAGGATTTGAAATTAGAGTATAATCAGACGACTAATACACTAAATAATATCGATAGACCTGCAGGTAATAACTATGTAGCAGAGCTTATGAAGTCTGATACAGGCGTAGATCACGGTGACGAAGGTATCGACCACGATCTGCATATACATGATAAAGAGGTAGGTGGACACAATGGTGACCACTCAACTAAAGATATGGGAGCACCAAGTCATGACCATGACGCTTCAGGAGATCATGATCATTCTATAGAAAAACACAAGTAATAAATCTTAAGCTTTGAAAGAGGAAAAACTAAATTACGAATTTGAGGGAGGCACTAAAATGTGGCTTGCTATCGGTATGGTCATAGGTGTTGTATGCTTGGGGTGGACTTTTATGACAGATGATGCCATTCATACACGATTCTGGTCTAACTTTTTACACAATTCTGTATTCTTCACAGGTATCTCCTTGATGGCAGGATTCTTTATGTGTGTAAGTATTACTGCATGGGCTGGATGGTATGTTGTATTCAAGAGGGTATGGGAGGCTATATCTATGTTCTTGATTATAGGAATTCCACTAATGCTGATAGTCGGAGTAGGTATAATGTTACACATGCACCACTTATATCACTGGGGTGATCCAGCGATGCTTGAGGTAGGAGGTGATAATTATGACAAATTAATAGACGGCAAATCAGGCTTCCTAAATTCTAAGTTCTATATAGGCGCAACAGTCATCTTAGGTATAATCTGGGTGTTCCTATTAAATAAGGTAAGAAGTATCTCTATTGCAGAAGATAAGGAAGGTGCTGATGGATTTAATAAGCATTATAGTATCAGAAAATATGCAGCTGCATTTCTTCCATTTGCAGGATTCGGTAGTGCCGCTTTAGTATGGTTATGGATTATGTCTATAGATCCACACTGGTACAGTACGATGTTCGCATGGTATACCGGAGCAAGTTGGTTTGTTTCTATGATAGCTGTGACTATATTGGTACTGCAACACCTCAAGGGTAAAGGCTACTATCAGAATGTCTCTAATGAGCACTTCCATGATTTAGGTAAGTTCTTGTTTGCGTTCAGTATATTCTGGACCTACCTATGGTTCTCACAATACATGCTCATATGGTACGCTAATGTAGGAGAAGAGACAATATACTTCAAGCAAAGAATCGATAATTATCCAATCTTATTCTACGCAAACTTAGCGATCAACTTTGTAGCTCCGTTCTTCATACTTATGAGAAATGATACCAAAAGAAAGATGGGATCATTAGGCTTTACTGCAGGTCTCATATTATTTGGTCACTGGTTAGACTTCTTCTTAATGATTAAGCCTGGTGTATTACATACTGCTCACGAGGTGACTGGAGGTGGTGGACACCACGGTGGAGAATCTCATGCAGGTGGGCATGCTGTAGCTGAATCAGGACACGATGTGGCGCATGCTGCTGGTCATGGAGCTGACTCAGTTTTCGAATTAGGATTTACTATCCCAGGTCTATTAGAACTGGGAACATTTATTGGATTTTTATGTTTATTCATGTACTTCATATTGGCATTGTTGTCTAAGGCACCACTGACAAGTAATAATGATCCATACATTGATGAAAGTTTACATCATCATACTTAATAGAAAAGAAATAAATTAAATGACAGCTTTAGTTATTATAGCAATAGTAGTTCTTGTAGCCATAATCTTGGTTCAGTTGGGTAGACTCTCAGAGGTTTCAGCTGTTATCAGAGGCGAAGAACTGGCAGAGGAACAACAAAATAATAGAACCGCAATCTTTATGGTTGTATTCTTAATTGGATTCCTAATTTTCTGTATAGGATCTGCATGGATGTACAAGGACAGAATGTTAGCATACGGTCCACACGAGTCAGCATCGGCTCATGGAGGTCAGCTCGATAGTCTATTCAATACGACATTGTTTTTTACGGGTATTGTATTCATATTGACACACATCGCATTATTCTGGTTTAGTTATAAGTATAAAGAGGATAAGAATAGGATAGCTTATTTCTTTCCACACAGTCTCAAGCTAGAGATATACTGGACGGTCATACCGGCTGTTGTGATGGCTTACTTAGTAATACAAGGATTGATAGCTTGGAATGCTACTATGGCCGATATAAAGCCTGGAGAAGACCATATCGAAATCGAAGCTACTGGATATCAGTTTGCATGGGATGTAAGATATCCTGGCGCAGATGGTAAGATCGGAACTAAGAACTATAAGTTAATACAGCCAGGTACTAACCCATTAGGTCAAGACTGGACTGATGAAAAGAATCATGATGATTTTTTCGTAGGTGACGAATTGGTCCTTCCTGTAGGTAAGAAGATAAGAGTTAGAATAACTGCAAAGGATGTACTCCATAACTTTTACCTTCCTCACTTTAGAGTGAAGATGGATGCGATACCTGGTCTACCAACTCACTTTATTTTTACTCCAATAAAAACTACAGCTGAGTATAGACAAGAATTAAAAGATTATCCTGAGTGGCAAGAATTATCTGATCCTTTGGATCCTGAAAGTCCACAGAGATGGGAAGTGTTTGATTACGAGTTAGCTTGTTCAGAGCTTTGTGGTACTGGGCACTGGGCTATGAGAAAGAGATTAACTATCGTAAGTCAAGAAGAGTACGATGTATGGTTTGCTCAGCAGCAGTCTTATTATATGAATAATATCCGTAACACCAAAGATGATCCATATGCTGGTCAATTACTGGGTATGGAAATCAAAAATAGGGCAAGGGAAATCAAGGCAGAATTTGCATCAGCAATAAGTGCTGATACTATGTCAACAATTAGATTGAAAAATGTGTTCTACAATACAGGATCAGCAGAGTTAAAAGATGATTCTAAATATGAGCTTGATGAAGTCGCTCGTATTCTCAAAGAGAATAGTAATGTAAAAGTTGAATTAGGAGGGCACACCGATAGTCAAGGAGATGATACTATGAATCAGAACCTCTCTCAACTAAGAGCAACTTCAGTTGTTAATTACCTTCAGAAAAAAGGCGTCATGGCTAATAACCTAGTCAGTAAAGGTTATGGAGAAAATTCTCCAATTGATACGAATGACACCGAAGAAGGAAGACAGAATAATAGAAGAACAGAATTAAGAATAATATCAAAATAAATTATAGAATATGGCACATGTTACTATAGATCAAAACGATACAGAAGCGGCACTTATAGAGGCAACAGGATATGATGACCACTTCCATGAACATCATCATGGAGACAAATATCAGTCTGGATTTATTGGGCATTACATATTCTCGATGGATCATAAGATCATTGCAAGACAATTCCTAATAACAGGAATTTTCTGGGCGTTGATAGGTGCAGCTATGTCCATCGTCTTCAGATTACAATTAGGATTTCCAGAGGCAGACTTGACATGGATAAAGCCGATCTTAGGTAAGTGGATAGTAGTAAACGATGGTATAGGATCACTATCCCAAGAGTTTTATTATGCTCTGGTCACCATGCATGGTACCATACTGGTGTTCTTTGTACTAACGGCAGGACTTAGTGGAACATTTTCTAATCTCCTAATTCCATTACAGTTAGGGGCCAGGGATATGGCATCGCCGTTTTTGAACATGCTTTCTTACTGGTTCTTCTTTCTTGCTGGTGTAGTTATGTTCTACTCATTATTCCTTAGTACGGGTCCATTCTCAGGAGGTTGGACGGCTTATCCTCCACTGAGTGCATTGCCACAAGCAAGTACTGGATCAGGTACAGGTATGACTTTATGGTTAGTCAGTTTAACTTTATTCGTAGTGTCAGTACTCTTAGGAGGTATTAATTATATAACTACAGTACTAAATCTTAGAACTAAAGGTATGAGTATGTGGAGAATGCCACTTCCAATATGGGCATTTTTCGTAACTGCAATATTAGGTTTATTATCATTTCCAGTATTAGCATCAGGTTTCTTCATGCTGATGATGGATAGAGGCCTCGGAACGAGTTTCTTCTTAAATGAGATATTCATTAACGGGCAAGCTCTGGATAGAGTAGGAGGTAGTCCAGTACTATATCAACACTTATTCTGGTTCCTAGGTCACCCTGAGGTATATATAATTATATTACCAGCGATGGGTATTGTATCAGAAGTATTATCAGTACATGCACGTAAACCTATATTTGGTTATACTGCGATGGTACTTTCTATATTAGCGATTGGATTCCTATCATTTATAGTATGGGCTCACCACATGTTTATGTCAGGTGTTAATCCATGGTTATCTAATTTCTTTGTAGTATTCACATTAATAATAGCGGTACCGTCGGCCGTCAAGGTCTTTAACTGGATTACGACACTATACGGTGGTAACATCCGATTTAATTCTGCTATGTTATTCTCTATCGGTTTCGTATCGATGTTTATCTCTGGTGGATTGACAGGTATATTTTTAGGTAACTCGGCTATTGATATCGTTATGCACGATACATACTTTGTAGTGGCTCACTTCCACATTGTAATGGGTATCGCAGCATTCTTTGGTATGTTCGCAGGTATATACCACTGGTACCCTAAGATGTTCGGTAGATTTATGAATGAGACGCTCGGACGTATACACTTCTGGGGTACTATGATAGGAGCATATGCAATTTTCTGGCCTATGCACTACTTAGGTATGGCAGGTGTTCCGAGACGTTACTATAGCTTCGAGACATTTGATGCATTCAAGCATTTCGGACCGATGAATAAATTTATAACTGTAGCTGCGATTGTTGTATTCGCATTACAAGTTCTGTTTGTGATTAACTTCTTCTACAGTATCTTCAAAGGTAAGAGAATGAAGACTAAGAACCCTTATGGAGCTAATACACTTGAGTGGACTACACCGATAGATGCAGGTCATGGTAACTGGGATGGAAAGATACCTGTAGTACATAGATGGGCTTATGACTATGGGAAGGATGGGAAGGAGTATATCACTCAGATCACACCTCTTGAAGAAGGCGAGGTTGCAGGTGATCATTAACTGAGTAATTTCATTTTTACTAAAAAATATACACAAAAGTCTTGAGTCAAGCCATAGCAAAAAAAATAGAATCGGGTCTTAGATTATCTAAGATGGACGACCTATACTTGTTAGTGAAATTCAGACTCTCGCTTATGGTGGTCATCAGTTCTGTATTGGCTTACCTTGTAGCTGCGGGCTCAAGTCTTTCATGGGCATCTTTTGGATTGTTATTTTTAGGTGGCTTTGGGATAACTGCTGCCGCCAATGGTATCAATCAGGTTCTCGAGAGAGAGTTTGATAGTATGATGGAGAGGACCAAAATAAGGCCTGTAGCATCTAACCGAATGAAATCTTCTGAGGCAGTATTGTTCAGTGGATTAATGTTAGTCATCGGTGTTATGTGTCTTGCTCTGATTAATCCGATGGTAGCATTCTTAGGGATGCTTTCATTTGTATTATACGCATTTGTATATACGCCCCTTAAGAGGTATTCTACGATATCTGTCGCAGTAGGCGCTATACCGGGTGCATTTCCTGTATTGATAGGTGTCGTTGCACATGACGGGACATTGACGTTATTAGGATTGACATTATTTATGATTCAGTTCTTATGGCAGTTTCCACATTTCTGGGCTATATCATTTTTATCATTTGATGATTACAATAATGCAGGATTCAAACTACTACCTAAAGGCAAGGATGGTGCTATAGATAAAAATTTAGGTGCTTATTCCGCCTTATATAGTCTGCTTATTATTCCATCTGTAGTCCTTGCATATTTTGCTGGTCTTGACACTGCCTGGTGGGCTTTAGGGGGAGTCATACTTATGACACTCATCTATACGTGGATGGGCGTTAAGTTACAAATAGAAAAGAATAGAGCGAGTGCTCGTAAGCTGATGTTTAGCTCATTCTTTTATCTACCAATTGTTCTGATTCTTTACTTAATAGGATAAGTTATTATGGAAGTAGCAGATATAAATAAGCCCTTAACTCACAGGAATAAGATACATCCGAAGCTATTCGCTTTATGGATTTCCTTCGCGAGTATAATTATGATGTTTGGTGCACTGACAAGTGCATACATAGTAAAAAGTGCTGCTGGCAATTGGTTAGAATATCAGTTGCCGACACAGTTTTTCTACAGCACAGGCGTTATACTACTATGTAGTCTCACTTTACATATTTCTTTTTCTTCTTTTGTCAAGGAAAAAGAATGGATGTACAAGTCGATGCTACTATTGTCGTTTGTATTAGGAATAAGTTTTGTTGTCATTCAGTACTATGGATGGCAATCACTATATGCTCACGGCGTGGATCTAAAAGCAAGTATCAGTGGATCATTTATGTATCTAATAACTGGTCTACATGCGATACACATATTAGCTGGTGTAACAGCTATGGTAGTAGCTATAATACATGCTTTCAGTTTACCCTTTGTGGTTACTGAAAAGAGAAAATTGAGGTTTCGATTAGTATGTCATTATTGGCATTTTGTTGATTTCCTTTGGATATATTTATTTGGATTTTTAATGTTTTATAAATAAGGATATAATGGCGGATACAGCAACACTTCACGCTGCCACTGATGATAAGAAATTGTGGGATGGAGGAGCATCACCCTTTAAGTCGAGTTATGGCAAACTTATGATGTGGTATTTTCTACTTTCTGATGCATTTACATTTGCAGGATTTCTGATCGCATATGGTACTTTGAGAATAAGCTCACCGACGTGGCCAGTGCCAGATTTTGTATTTAGTGCATTTCCAGGAGGCTTTCATCACAAGCCACTTTATTTTGTGACTGTCATGACATTTATCCTTTTAGCCAGTTCATTTACGATGGTGAGGGCCGTACAAGAAGGGCATCAAGAGAATCGTAAAGGTGTGGTATTCTGGATGATCCTAACAGTCATAGGTGGTGCAGCATTCTTAGGATGTCAAGCTTGGGAATGGACAACAATGATTGGTTCTGAGCACGTTACTATAACTAAAAATCCATTCAGTGCTCATACTGAGCCAGGTGTTTACTTAGAAGGAGACGGTCATGATATTAAAGAAGGCGATACATTCGAAGTAGGAGATTCGTACCTGATCCATAAACATGACGGAGAGTGGGGTAACTTAAAGTATAAAGTTACTGGAGGAGAAGATGCAGGAATGGTCAAAGAACAAGCTTTTGGTCCTAAAGCATTCGGTGCTTTATTCTTTTTTATCACGGGATTTCATGGGTTCCACGTTTTATCAGGAGTCATTTTCTTATTGATTATCTGTATTAATTCGGCCACAGGGTTATATGCCGCAAGGAAAAATGGATACGAGATGGTAGAGAAGATAGGCTTGTATTGGCACTTTGTAGATTTAGTTTGGGTATTTGTATTCTTAGTATTTTATTTACTTTAACAATCGAGAGATCATTTCAAACAAAGTAATTATTTCAATAATATAAAGAAACAGACGATGGGTCAGTCTTACGAACAATCGAAAAAAACAGCAACTAAGATCATAGTAATCTTAGGTATAATCACAATAGCAGAAGTCATCTTTGCCTTATTAGGTAAGGGATATATCATAGACGGATTACATTTTCCTCTCATTATCATGGGTGGAGTGATGATCGCAATGAGTTTAGTCAAGGCGTACCTTATAGTATATGAATTCATGCATATGAAATACGAGATGCCTGGCTTAGTAAAGTCGGTTCTGCTTCCTACGCTCTTATTAGTATGGGCAGTATTTGCATTCTTTCAAGAAGGTAATTACTGGAAGGATAGAAGAGGAGAGATTATGGATAAGAATGAAGATAGGGTAGAAATACCAGCTGAAACAAAACAGCAAGGAATGCTGAAGCAGCTTGATGAAAATAGAAAACAAAACTAAAATAGAAAAGCCACTAACGTGGCTTTTTTTGTTTGAACCAAGGTCTATAACTAATGTTAGATAGCTAATGAAAATATTAAAAAGGATAGGGATTCTAATGATACTTTTTGGACTACCAGCAGGTTCATGGTATTTCTTAAAGGATGGTTTTAACTGGAGAAAAGCCAAGCTTGAGGAGCTTGCTCCCAAAGGGCGTTTCTTAGATTCATATGACTTTAGCTCATTAGATAAGGGTGAAATATTCGAAGAGACAACCTATAAAACAACGCTTGTAAAGATAAATGAGGATTTAAGTAAAAACGATATTACTCTAATAGATCAATTTAAGAAATCTCGGACTTTCTTATTTCTCGTTCTTTCTGACCATTTGATTACACACGAAGAGTTCTCGTCTAAGCAGCCATTAAGATATATCAATGCATCATCCATACAGACCAGTAACGAACAGTTCAAGAATGCTAATTATATGCTATTAGATACAGCTGGTGTTGTGAGACAATATTATAGTGGTACTGATAAGGAGACACTCACTAAAATTGTAGAAGATATAGCAGTGATCTTACCACGTAAGATTACACCAGATATAGAAATGAAAAAACCCCAACAACAATAATATGAAAGAGAACGCAGCACTCAGAAAAAAACTTGATATAGTAGCTTACATACTATCGGTTGTTGTAATTGCTATAGTCATTCTTATGAGACCAGCTGATCGGTTTCCAGTAGATTTTGATACAAGTTGGATGCCAGGATTCAATGCTGCGGTGAATACTTTGGCAGGCATATTTCTTCTATTAGCGTTATATTTTATAAAAAAGAAGAATATAAAAGCTCACCGTAATATGATTTTCGGTGCCATGGTATGTTCAGCATTTTTCTTATTGACATATGTAGTATATCATTTCACCACTGATGAGACATCTTTCTGTAAGGAGGGACCTATAAGAACAGTGTACTTTATCATATTGATCTCACACATCATATTAGCTGGGCTGTCACTTCCATTCATTTTATTGACTTTTAATAGAGGTTTTACCTACTCGATAGATAAGCACAAGCGATTAGCAAGGTACGTATATCCTGTGTGGTTATACGTAGTGTTCTCAGGTCCGATTGTGTACCTCATGCTTAAGCCATGTTATTGATAATATTGTAAATTTGTAAGAGATGAACAACACAATCAAAGTTATATTAGTAGTAGTTCTTGTTACAGTAATTTTTCTGGTAACATCAGAAGATGTCATGAGTCAATGTCCTATGTGTAGAATGTCGGCTGAGTCTAATCTCAAAGATGGAGGTACTGAAGGAAAGGGATTAAATGCGGGCATACTATATATGTTATCTATGCCATACCTTCTTGTAGCAACATTAGGCTTTATCTGGTACAGAAATCGTCGTAAGTATACGGAGCAGATAGAAACAGAGACTTTCTCTGATAATTGATCTCTATATTATTCTTATAATATTACGACTGTCTCTATAGCTAATAAAATAAGGCCTCTTTACATTTAAAGAGACCTTATAACAAGCAATCATGAAGTCACAAAAACTTCTATTCTTCCAGCGTATACTCGCTTACATTTCTTCTTAGAATCTCATTCCATATCCCACTGAGAAGCTGATACCTTTTGTTCTAATACCTGCATCTACGATAAAATCCTGGCTTGTAAAATCTGTCATAGCATGTGCATATGATACTTCTGTAAGGAATTCTCCTCTTCCATAAGGAAATGTCGCTCCAGCAGCTATATTGGCATCTATGCCTATTCTATTATAATCATCACTTGATAAGTTCAGTGGAGTATTAGATACAGTAAAGTCTATGATGGCAGTAGCTTTAGTTCTTATAGCACCTGATGTAGCGTAAGTTAGACCTGGGCCTGCAGATACATAAGGCGTTATACCTCGGAGTCCTTGTAGCTTGTACTTTAGCATAACAGGTACATTGACTGTATTAATCTCAGTAGCTACCTTAGCACCTAATGGTAGAGGAATCCCTGCTACATCAATACCTAAAGATTCTGCAGCCTGAAATCCTTTCTGCTTATAGATCACACCGGTACTTACACTTAAGTATTTGTCTAATGCCTGATCTACGATTATCCCTCCAGTAAATCTGTTAATCGCTTTAAGGTCTATGAGATCACTTGATAAGCCAGAAGCTGTTACATCAGCTGAATGGATTCCAGATATGAGGTATACATTTGTCTGTGCTTTCAATAATGACGTGCTTATGACGATAAGTACTGTCGCGAATAGTTTGATTGAATTTCTCATATCTTCTAAATTTTAATTGTGAGTAATTATAGTAGAAGACGGTGTGAGAAGTGTTAAAGGCAGTTAGCTTTACGTTAACGGAATACTAAGAAGCGCTACCTTCTGTATCACTAAAAGTCCCAATATG
>CALLAG010000253.1 GCA_938002705.1 uncultured Saprospiraceae bacterium
ATTAACCTTAACAGGCTCCACATACCTCTTACTACCTGCCAAGACCCATCCAAGATAAGCCATAGGAAAATAAGCCAAAATTAGATCAGCAGCATTGTACCACATTGGTGCTTTGAGTAAGACGACCATTGTGATACCACCAAATAAAAATATTAATGCAATCCCCAAAGAGAGGCCTAAGTGATACTTGCCAGCGATCTTGGTACATACAAATGCACCAGCTAATGAGCCTATACAATGTGCTACAAATGGTGCTACGAAATGCTTGACTTCATAGAGATGTATATTGGCTTGCATAGACTCCAGATCATTGGGATCTACACCTGCTGGTAAGCCGATCATCGGACTTAGGTACTTAATCGTCAAGCCGTTAAGAATACCTCCTACGACTAATCCTACTAAGAAAGCTGCTATATTTCTGAATATGTGATGCATATTATTCTATTTTATGGATGATTATGATCTGAAAGTAATAAATTGAAGACCAATGGCAAAACATAAGTTATGAGATACCTTCTAATACTAAGCTTCCTTGCTATCTTAAGCTGCAAGAATAAGCAACAATCCGTAAGACAATCAATTGCGGCCTATGATCAATCAGGTGATATAGCTGCTAGTGCTGATCATAAGAACCCCAGAATGCAGTATAAGCTGATACAATCTAAAGTATTGGACAAAGAAAGTATCTGGCAGAATATCCGACGTCAAATCGAAGACTTCACAGAGAAGGAATATCAAAGTCTCATGCCTCTTATTCTGGAACAAGATATCTTATCCATGCAGGATGAGATCGATAAGGGCAATCTCACTTATCGCAAATTAACCCAATGGTACTTATATAGAATACTCAAATACGAAAGTGATTATAACACGAGCCTACAATCGATCATAAGTATCAATCCTCATGCAGTTGCACAAGCTGCAGAAAAGGACAAACGAAAAACTAAAAACGACCATCCTATCTATGGCATGCCCGTCCTCCTTAAGGACAATGTCAATACTGAAGATATGCCTACTACAGCTGGTGCTATCGTACTCACAGAAAACCAAACTGGCGATGCCGATATCGTCCACCGACTAAAAGAAAAAGGCGGTATCGTCTTAGGCAAAGTCAACTTGAGCGAGTGGGCATATTACTTCTGTGCAGGATGTCCATTAGGCTATAGCGCCGTAGGTGGCCAGACGCTTAATCCTTATGGTAGAAAAATATATGAGACAGGTGGGTCAAGTGCAGGAAGCGGTACCACGATGGCAGCGAATTATGCAGCAGCGGCAGTCGGCACTGAGACGAGTGGATCTATCCTTTCTCCATCGAGTCAGAATTCTATCGTCGGTCTTAAGCCTACCATCGGATTACTCAGTGGTACAGGAATCGTCCCTATATCAAGTACACTCGATACACCAGGTCCTATGACAAGAAGCGTAAGCGATAACGCTATACTATTGTCCGCCATATCTGACGTCTACAAGCCCAACCCTCTCACCAAGGACATACCAAGAATCAGAATGTACCATGACGAACTCGATACAGACTTCATCAAGGGCCAACGCTTAGGTGTGATCAAAAGCTATCTCGAGGATTCTCTGTATGCTCTCGCAATAAGTGATCTTAAGAAATTGGGTGCTGAGATGATAGAGTTCGAACCAGATGATATTTCATTTGATCAATTTCTGACTTTTCTTAATGCAGATATGCAACGTGATTTTCCGAAGTATATGGCATCACAAGCGGGACCAGCAATCAAAATTAGATCAGTCAGAGATGTTGTAGAATTCAATCTAAAAGATACGCTGACCAGAGCACCTTATGGACAAGCATTATTCGAAGGGGTGGTTGCTGAAGATATTTCTGATAGTAATTTTGAGATATTAAAATCAAAATATGACAGCTTAGGCAAAAGCTTTTTTGATACACCTATGCAGAACTATAAGCTCGATGCCATCGTATCTATTAATAATTACAACGCCGGACATGCAGCCATGGCAAAGTATCCTTGCATGACAGTGCCAATGGGATACCAAAGTAATGGAGAACCGAAAAATGTGACATTTATAGCTCAATCATTCGAAGAAGGAAAATTATTAAAGATCGCTTATGCCTATGAGCAAGCAACTCACAGGAGACAGATTCCTTCTGATTATAAAAACTAAAAAACGGCACTAATAAAATAAATATGAATAAGATCATAATCACTCTAATCGCTCTATCTATCAGCCTTATATCGTTAGGCCAAGTCTCTCCTTCTTACCTCAAGGAGAACTATGACAAAAACATCTATGAGATAGAAATGCGTGATGGCAAGACACTCTATACGATAGTCTACTCTCCTAAGCCTGACGGTCAGAATTATCCTATCATCATGAATAGGACTTGCTACAATGCATCTAATAGCGACAACTTTAATTTTCGCAATCAGCCATCACAATTTCTTGTCGATGAGAAATATATTTTCGTATTCCAAGATGTAAGAGGTCGATATATGTCAGAAGGCACCTTCGATAATATGCGACCTAATATTCCCGGGAATAAAAAAAGAAAGAAAGACGAAATAGACGAAAGCTCTGACACCTACGACACTATAGAATGGCTCATTAATAATGTCAAAAATAATAACGGCAAAGTCGGTATGTATGGCATATCCTATCCCGGATTCTATACAGCGGCGGCATTACCTGATGCACACCCTGCTCTTAAAGCCTCATCACCGCAGGCACCGATAGCAGATTTTTTCTTTGATGACTTTCATCATCATGGAGC
>CALLAG010000254.1 GCA_938002705.1 uncultured Saprospiraceae bacterium
GATCCAATGACGTACATCCCATATAAAGGTCATCTCCTACCACATCAGAATAATGGACATACACATTACCGTGAGTCCTATCTCAATAACAAATTATACATAGCAGGTGCAGAGACGGCAGTAACTCATCCCGGATATATGGATGGAGCTGTAAACAGTGCAGCAGATGTCGCTCATCGTATTCTCCAATCCTACAATCCTCAATCACGATAGTAACTAAAAGAAAAACAGACCTTATCTTATATGAGGTACTATACCTCCAAGAGGCCATCGCAGCATTCACTGAAAAGACTGGCACCACTCCGGTTATTAAAAGATAGCACCGTAATAAAGGCACTCACAATACACTTGTCAATCTGGAAGAAGAAAGTTATAAATTCTAATACCAGAACAACTATGGCAATCATTATATCTATGTCAATTATTAATCATAATACTTTGCTATTAAGATAAGCTATAATTAATATTGTATCCCTATAGAGTAATACCGTATGAGTAAAATGAGTGTAAATAATTAGATACCACAATGAAGGACCAACTCATTTTCAGTTTTGATACAGATATATCAGGCATCCACCTTCCCGAGAATCTCAATAATCCATTTGGCGATGAAATACCTCATATAGCTCGTATAGCCGCCTTAGAATTTCAACAGTTCATCACTCAAGAATCTGTACAGTGGGACTATGACTTTGAGGTAAGGCAAGGTAAAATGTTTGGAATATTAGTAGTACAAAAGAACGACAAGTCCTATGGATACATAGGGACAATCTCTGGAAAAATATCACGTCACTCTACGTGCCGTAATTTCATACCCTCCGTATTTGATGATGCTACTGATGATTACTTTATTAATAGAGACATGACAGAGCTTACGCATATCTGTAACAAAATAAATGCTTGTACTAACCCAGCAGAACTTATCGAACTTAAAGAACATAGGAGGCGACACTCATTCGGTATACAACAACGAATATTCAAAAATTCTAACTTCAAAAATATAAGGGGTGATAAGCGAAACATTATAGAAATATTTGAGAACTCATCTCACGGCAACCCTCCTTCTGCAGCTGGAGAATGTGCAGCACCTAAGCTCCTACAGTACGCTATAGAGAATCAACTGGCGCCTATAGCCATCGCTGAGTTCTGGTGGGGTAATCCCATAAAAACTGACGATAGGCAGCATAAGGCATTCTACCCTGCTTGCAAAAACAAATGCAGACCTATATTAGAATATATGCTGGATGATGGAGAATTATATACACAAGCACAGACATAGTAAGAACTTCAATTAACCGACCTATCGTATAAGACTTAACCGAACATTCATACCCATAGTACGTTTCTCTATATCTACGCATTGATTACTGTATAAGTGGCTATATAAAAACTTAAGTTCTGTACTTTTACCTCAACATAAATATTAGAATTGCCATCAACAGATAAATTCGGAACTGGAAAATTATCTTCTCTACTTATCGGTCAAGCCGTACCCGCTTCCATTGGTATTCTTGTTATGTCTCTATATGGAATTATTGATACTATATTCATCGGGCGATGGGTAGGTTCTTTAGGTATCGGAGCCATCACTGTCGTATTGCCTTTTACCTTTCTTATATCAAGTATAGGTATGTCTATAGGTGTCGGTGGATCATCGATGATAGCTCGTTTCTTAGGAGCTCAAGATAAAGAGAGTACTTATAAGACATTTGGAAATCAAGTTTTTACTACCCTTTGTTTCGCTTTGATTTTTGTGATACTAAGTGCTTACTATAAGGAAGAGATCCTAAAACTATTTGGTGCTAACGGGGATATATATCCTTACGCTGAGACATACTTTGATATTATCATCTGGGGTATACCATTCTTAGCTTGGGCCATGATGAGTAATACTGTCATACGGGCCATAGGTTATCCCAGGCTTGCCATGTTTACATTACTCATACCCGCTGTAGCTAATTTGATTTTAGACCCTATCCTGATTGCCTACTTTGACATGGGCATGACTGGAGCTGCTATCGCTACGACAGTATCTTACATATTCAGTGCACTCTATACTTTGTGGGTTTTTATGTACAAGCAAGATCAACTGAGAGTTAATTGGTCCCACCTTATACCTCGCTGGCAATATATCAAAGAAATATTTTCTCTAGGCTCAGTTACATTATCACGACAAGGCATAATTAGCATTCTTTCTATCGTTCTTAATAATAGCTTATTCTCACTGGGAGGTGAGCAAGCTATGGCGATCTATGGAATCCTCAGTCGAGTATTGATGTTTTTAAATTTTCCAGTACTCGGTATCACACAAGGCTATGTCCCTATCCTCGGATATAATTATGGCGCTAAATTATTAGATCGTGTATCCTCTCTGACGTCGATAGCCATTAGGTTTTCTACTACGATAGCTCTCTGTTTATTCTTAACCCTTATGATATGTGCTCCACAGGTGATTGGTTTATTTACAACAGACGTATCCCTAATAACGAGTGCTGTTCCAGCATTAAGAATCATGTTCTTAGCAACACCTCTTATCGCTATTAACCTCATAGGCAGTGCTTACATGCAATCAATAGGCAAAGCCTTACCGGCATTACTACTATCTTCACTTAAGCAAGGTATCTTACTTATACCCCTCATACTTACCCTCCCTCTATACTTTGACCTATTAGGGATCTGGATAGCATTTCCTATCGCAGATACGGGGGCAGCATTACTCACTTGGCTATACTTTAAGCTAAAAGAGAGTCATATATCTTTCTTTAGGTTTAAATAAAATAATAGTGAATATGCATGGCATAACTATAAGTAACTGAATAAGCCAATTACATTTGATGATAGAATTCACCTCACAACAATCATGATCTTATAAATTACTGTAACTTTGAAGAAACGATAACTATCAAGAAGATCTGGAGATATATAGGTAACTTAGGTATTCATCCATTATTAGACAAGAGAGAGATACGAGTAACTAGAACAATCAATAAGATAGTCGCGATTATCATCTGTGTCGTTCTTGTATCGTTTGTTGCACAAGTATGTAAGCATCTAATAATTTCGGGCAAGATTCTACCACATTCATTTGGGATGCTGGCTACTTTCTTACCACTATCGATAGTTTTCTATCTTAACAAAAAACGCAAATATCTTTTTGCAAGGCTCGTCTTTATATTGCTTCCATTGATTACCACCGTTTTGTGGATGTTTGTAGGCTCCAGCCAATCTGGATTAATCCATTACTCTTTTTTGATTTTTCCTATTCCCATAATTATTCTTTTCAAATCCAAAAGGATACAAGTGATCCTGGTTATTATATTATACGCATCATTTGTCGCTTCTCATATGATAACTGTATACTTCCCAGCCGCCATTGATTCTTATTCTAATCCGTACTTTTCTGTTATTACAGTAGGTGTGTTATTATTCTTGAGCTTTGCGATGTTGCTGTTTTTTGTTTCTGAAATGGATGAAGCTGAAGAACGGCTCCAGAATAAGAATATCGAATTAGAGGAATTTTCTAAAATCGCTTCTCATGATATGAGAGAACCACTGAGAACCATAAGTAGTTTTGCATCGCTTATCAAAAAGAAGCATGGAGCCGAAATATCAGGCCGAGGATCAGAATATTTAGATTATATAGAAAAAGGAGTAAGTAGATTAGACAATCTCCTCAGTGACCTTTCCAGTTACTCCACTATTGATTCTACTGAGGAAGTATTGAAGGATATTGACTTGAATATCGTATTGGATAATGTCAAAGATGATCTAAAAACTGCAATAAGTGAGAGTGGTACGATTATCTTCAACAATTCCCTTCCTACTATTAAAATACGAGAAAGTCAGATCTCACAAGTATTCCAAAACTTATTACACAATAGTATCAAGTTTCAATCTTTAGAAAAAGATACCGTTCCAGAAATCCATATCGAAAACCAACTTATTAATGGTTATCATCATATCACATTCCGTGATAACGGTATTGGGATTAAAGAAGAATACTTAGATCAGATCTTCTTAAAATTCAAAAAATTACATAGTAGGGACAAGTATGAAGGCACAGGATTAGGATTAGCAACGTGTAAGCGTATCATAGAAAAATATAATGGCGAGATAAGTATAAAATCTAAAATCGGAGAAGGCACCGCTATTACGCTAAAATTTATGTCGAGCAAATAATAAGAGAACTATTAATTGCCCCGACTCAGGCCCTACTTTCTATCAAAGAAAAATATAATTGTCGTCATATATAATACATACAATTCATATAGATGCATCTATCGTAAAAATTAGAAAGTAGGATATCTTGCTTCCTAATAAAAATGGCAATATAATTGCACTATACTTGAGCAAGCCTTTGCCACACCCCTCCTTTACTCATTCCTAACACTACGAGCATATCTATTGTCCTTGAGGCATAGATTACATTGATCATTCTTAAAACCCAACAGACAATGAAAACATACATCTACACGCTACTCATCTGCATGACGTCGAGTATAACTTATGCTGCGACCTATCAGGTAGGCCCTACGAGAACCTACACATCTCCTAATGAACTATACAGTGCTGACATCTTACAAGATGGTGACATAGTAGAGATAGATGCAGCGGACTATAGAGGCTCAGCTGCTCTTGCCGTATGGAAAGCTAATAATCTGATAATAAAAGGCATAGGAGGTAAGCCACATCTTATAGCAGAAGGAGAATATATATGGGGCAAAGGTATATGGGTCTTAGCAGGTGATAATATTACCGTAGAAAACATAGAGTTCTCAGGCGCTACAGTTCCTGATAAAAACGGTGCAGGAATCAGATTAGATGGTATAGGTATGACAGTAAGAAATTGCTATTTTCATGACAATGAAGATGGCATACTCACTACTAATACCTTTGCAGGCAATATCCTTATTGAGTATTCTGAATTTGACAATAACGGATACGGTGATGGACAATCACACAATCTATATATCGGTCATTGTGATCAATTAATATTTAGATACAACTATTCTCATCATGCCATTATAGGCCATAATCTAAAGTCAAGAGCTCAAGAGAATATAATCCTCTATAATAGAATAATGGATGAAGAATCCGGTGAGTCAAGTCGTCTTATAGATCTATCAATTGGTGGATTTACGATCATCATGGGCAACATACTTATGCAAGGTAATAATGCACCTAACAAAAATCTCGTAGGATATGGACTTGAAGGATTAACTAATCAGAATAACGAATTCTATTTTGTCAATAATACCTGCGTCAATAAAAGACAAGCTTCTGGACAATTTCTGGATATCGCTTCTGGAACTTCAGTTGTCAATGTAAGCAACAATATATTCTCTGGCATAGGAGAAGTAATTAATGTCACCAATGCACAAATGTCAAATAATATCATCGACACATCTATAGATGATATGTTATTCTTAGATGAAGATAACTATGATTACAGATTATCAGCTGATGCACCAGCGATAGACGGTGGTACTGATATGGGTATGGTTAATGGTTACTCACTGACACCAGAGTATGTGTATGTACATCCTACTAATTCTGACAATAGAGATAATAACGGACTAGTAGATGCAGGAGCTTACGAGTTAGCGACATTATCAAGTAATACAAACTTATCTAATAAGCAACTCAATGTCTACCCTAACCCATTCCAAGATATCTTGACTGTAACAAATGAAAATTACAAGAAAGAAAATATTATGATAGTAGATCATTTAGGAAGAGATATTTCATCGTCACTGAGCTCTACTGTAGATAGTGATAAGATTACTATCAATACTAATCTAATACCGAGTGGGATGTACATATTAAAAATAGGTGACTCTCAGCAGAAGCTTATTAAACTTTAGTTTTTATTTTTTTTAAGAAAGAAGTTTAGATTACATTACTTATAAAAACACAAAAGGAAGTATAACGGTATTTCTATCGCTATACTTCCTTTTATTTGTCTATAAAACTACTTGACTATTTCCTACATGGTTAGAACAGGCTTTATAGCCTTACCATCTTCCATATCTTTGACTGCCTTATTGATATCCTTAAATTTATAAAACTTAATCAACTTGTCAAATGGGAAGCGACCCTGCTGATACAATTCTATCAGCCGAGGTATATATACCTTGACGGTACTATCTCCTTCTACTACGCCTATAACTTTTCGTCCACTAAGTATCATTTCATTAGCGTCAAAAGAATACTCTGTACCTCCGGGAGGTGCACCCACGATAGCCAACGTTCCACGATTCGTCAATGCATTAAATGATTGCTCAGCAACGGCCTTAATGCCCGAAGCTTCGACAGCGTAATCAACACCAGATTCTATTATCTTTCGGATACGTTCGACAGGATCTTTTTTCTCACTATTGATAGCGTGTGTAGCACCTAATTTTTTAGCTAACGATAATCGCTTTGGATTTATATCGACAGCAATTATCTGTGCACAACCGGCATTCTTAGCAGCCATAATTGCTGATAAGCCTACAGATCCTACTCCGAAGACAGCGATGCTTGATCCGGGATTTGGATTCAAAGTATTCATTACCGTACCAGCACCTGTCTGGATACCGCATCCTAGTGGGCCCATTAATTTAAGATCTACTTTCTTAGATATTTTTACCGTATTTCTCTCATGTGCTATAGCGTAAGTGCCGAATGATGATTGCTGAAAGAAGGCAGCATTAATTTCTTTTTTTCCATCTACGATTATTGGATCGTCAGAACCTTGACGTTCATTTGTGAAATTTAGACCTTCAAATTTCATACAATAAGCGGCATCGCCTTCTTGACATGGTCTACACTTACCACACGAACCATATGAGAGTACTACATGATCTCCAGCTTTTAAGTCTGATACATGATCACCTACCTTCTCCACTATACCTGCACCCTCATGTCCTAATATTACGGGATAATTAGTAGGTAGGTACCCGTCCTTTACTGATAAGTCAGTATGACACAATCCAGTTGCAACTATTTTTATTAGGACTTCATGTGATTTTGGATTATCGATTTCTACATCTCTCATCTCGAATTCCTTTCCTTTCTTATTTACAACAGCGACAGTCGTTTTCATTTGTATATTTTTTTTATAATTTAAAAATCAGCTATATTCTTATGTAGTGTACCATATAGCAATAATTATTGTTCGACAGAGACTATCTATTCATTCTTAGATAACACTAATCGCTTGTCGAATAATTATAGATAAACAATCGGATATATACAAAATTGAACTTAAACAGCTATCTACACATTATCAAATAAAAGAACATACTATGAAAGGTAACTTCCATCAACTGACAAGCGGCCCTACTCCTGTACTCGTAGACTTCTACGCTACGTGGTGTGGCCCATGTAAGGCACAGCTTCCTATCATCAAAGAAGTCGCCAAAGAACTGAAAGGTAAGGTCAAGATTATAAAAATAGACATAGACAAGAATCAACAAATCGCTCACAAGTACAAAGTAAAGAGCGTGCCTACCTTAGCTCTATTCAAGCATGGTAAGATCATATGGCAAGAAGCTGGTATGAGAACTAAGACTCAGATACTAAAGATCATAAAAGAGAAGACATAATATCAATTATGTATAAAAAGCTATTCTATTCTGAATCAGAATTACGCTGGATAAGCCAACTGCCTCCTACTGATATATAATTCATATTGTTAGTTATACCTGTGCCAAATGAGAAATCTAACTGACAGTTATCATTGACGAGATAGGTGATGCCTGCATCAAAGTTATGATCAAAGTCATCATCCTCTTCCCAAGATCCAAAAGGCTCTGCATACATTCCAAACTTATCATTGATACCAAATCCAAAAGCGATACTATAGGTAATAGCATTACCTGAGTCGATGTGATCGTATCCAATATTATATCCTAAGCTTATTCTATCTCCAAGACTATGGGCGATAGATAATTTATTAATAGTTCCAAGCTCATCAGTGGATAATCCAGCTGTACCAGAAGGAATAATAATATGAGATATAAAGGCAATCTCAGTGTTTCTACCTTCACCCTTAAGGATCTGTATCTTAGTACCTATCTGAAGATCACTAATACCATCAATAGAAAAATCACCAAATCTGTTGCTCTCTAACTGACTTAATAACCGCAGCTCTACCCCTTCTGTAAGACCATATCTAAACAATGAAGTAGGCGCCAATATCTGTCGGAACTGATTAACATCCTCATACTGTACAAGAATACCACTCTCTATCTGTAGATTCCCTAAGCCTACAGTCGAAGAACTTTCTGTCTGATCAGGTCTGTCTGTAACGATCTGAGAATAACTGATGACAGAAAAAAATGTGATGATTAAGGTATATAATAGCTTCATAATTAATTTTGTCACAAAGGTAGTTTTTGATACAAAATATCGAAACCCTCTGTCATTAAACTTAGACTGTGTATATAAAATCTCTAACACTTTCTGAATCATCTATTACATCATCAGATATTATGCCCAGAGTTTCAATTCAAATGTGTAGATTTGTTTATGCGACTATGTGCACTATTTATGGCTATTTATCTTTCGATTGGAGCTTGTATCCCCAATTCGGATTTTGGCCAGCTTATGCATATAGATGATCTCGCAATACACTACTCACAACATAAAGCAGAAGCTGAAGCGATAGGAGAGAATATTACTTTCTACGAATTTCTATACCTACACTTCATATCAGAAGACGATCACGATCATGATACGCCTACTGACCATGGCTCTCTCCCATTACAAAATGTAGTATCTCCGATATCAATGTTCTTAGTAAGTCATGTCATACAAGATATAACTCAAGTTCTTGATCCTATTATCGAATCAAG
>CALLAG010000255.1 GCA_938002705.1 uncultured Saprospiraceae bacterium
GATGTATCGACTATGATAGTCTTGGTTTTATAAGAACAAAATTACAATATTGATAATTGGAATTATTTCCAAGAGCTTAAAGAATTGTTTTAATAGTCCTTAAGATAATTTGTTAATAGGTATATTATGTAATCAGAAAAAAAATTGCCATTTTCAGTAAAAAAATATAGAACGATGAAATATTACCTGTTCCTTTCATTTAGTATTCTGTGCTTTTCTCTATTTTCCCAAGATGCATCTATGGATGCTCCTTTGGACCGTTTTGCTATATTTAGACCCTCACAACAAGACTTGAAAGTAGAAGATTTCTTTGAGAACTACTTTATAGAGATGGGTCTTACTAAGGCAGACGAATTTGTAATTATCAAAGAAAAGGAGGGTCTTAATAATTTTAGTCATATTAGATATCAGCAAGTACATGGAGGTATTCCGGTGTTTGGGGTTAGCTACATTCTGCATACTAAGGATGGATATATAACCTCTGCCAATGGAAGTTTTCTTCCTGCTATTGACTTGGAATTAACGCCTATCTTGAGTGCTGAGCAGGCCTTATCATTAGCGATGTCAGATATAGCTGCAGAGGAATATGAATGGCAAGCGGATGCTAAGAAAGCGGCGCCGGTTCCAGAGTTGAATATTATTAATCAGCAGTTGACAAAGTTTAACGGCAATTACAACCTGGTGTATAGATTTGAATTAAGGAGTCATGATCCGATAGCTGCCTACGAGTATTACATAGATGCACATTCTGGAATTATTTTACATAAGTTAGACTTACATGAGGGGCATGGAGTTCCGGGTTCAGGAAAGACAAGGTACTATGGAGAGCAGACTTTCATAGTAGATTCTATAGCACCTGATGAGTTCATCCTAAGGGATCCTACAAGATGTGCTAATGGGATAAATATTCTAAATGATGGTAAGGGGAATTTCACCAGCACTACTTCTTATTTTGATCTTGAAAATGAGGACCAAAATGAAGTAGCAGTTGATGCACACTATCTGACCGCTAAGTTTTATGATCTGCTACGAGATAACTTTGATTGGTTAGGTCTAGATGACGAAGACCGCTCTATGAATATATGCGTGCATGCCAGAGGTGGTACTAATTTAGTTAATGCTTATTGGGATGGAACTTATGCTTGGTTTGGTAACGGAGATTGTAATCATGGCCCCTTAGTAACTGCAGAAGTTGTGGCTCATGAGTTTATGCATGGAATTGTAGACCATACTTCTAGGCTTATCTATTCTGAAGAATCTGGTGCAATCAATGAAAGCATCGCAGATGTAATGGGCCAATATCTGGAATATATGATCGATGAAGATAACTTCTCGTGGGATTTAGGTAATTCATTTGCAATTTCGGAATTTAGTGAACCACTTAGAGTCATGGATGATCCTACTTCTATAGGATATCCTGAGTATTATCGTGGACCTAACTGGCAAGATGGTGCCAATGTACATATCAATAGTTCTATCGGTAATCTCTTTTATGTCATGCTTGCCGATGGCCGATCTGGAACCAATCTAGATGGCGATGAATATAACGTTACAGGCATAGGTGTAGTAGAAGCTGCACAATTTATATTTCATACTAATAGGCACTATCTTACTGAGTCTTCTAACTATAATGCCTACTACGAAGCTTGCCTATTGGCGGCAGAAGAGTTTTATGCGGGTGATCCTGATATGTTGCACAATATTCAGGAGGCATGGAAGGCTGTAGGGGTACCAGCTAATATCATTACTACAGATGGTTTTGATCTGGCTATCAATACTTCAGGCAGAACTATTAGGACTTGTGACTGGGGTGAATACCTTCCGCTCACTTTTACAGTGACTAATAAAGGTACGGTTCTTTATTCCGCTTTAGATAGTCTTGAAGTGGTGGTCGGGAACATATCTGATGAAACCCGAATTCTACTTACCACAGATATACTACCTGGGGAGTCGATGACATTCGATGTGGATTCCTTTTTGATGATAGATAAAAACTTCTTGTTTGTAAATTATGTTCTAGATATTGATGATGTTGTATCTGAGAATAATAGTGCATCTGATCTAATACAAGCTGAAGAGTTTGTCGAGAATAATATATCAGTAATAGCACGATCGCCGGAAGCAGAATGCTTTGCTGAGACATTTGATATTGATGTATCAGTAACTAATGAATCTTGTACTTCCCTTCCCATGGGTACCGGTATGGATATAGTGAGAACGGATGAGAATAATTCGGTTATTCTTTTAGATTCAATTGAGCTATTAGTTGATCTAACTCCCGGCGGATCACAGGCCTACACAAAAGTAATAGCTGTAGATGCCTCACAAGAATTACTATATAGAGTTAAGGTGAATCTTGAAGGTGATAATGATACCTCTGACAATTCAGGTGGATTTCTTCTAAGGTATATAGAAACTATTTCTGGAGAATACTTTAATGGCTTTGATTCCGAAGCCGATCTAAATGCAGAACTTTTTATTCAAACCAACAGATCATTCTTTAATTTGGGAGTGTTAAATTCGGACAACATGAGCAACTCCGCATTCTATACAACAGGAGACACAGAAACGGCAGGTCCTCTCTGTCCTGAGAGTGAAAAGAATTGGGACTTTGACTTAGATTTTTCCAGTCCTATTTCTGCAACCCTCAGTACCTGTTTGGATTTAGAATCTATGGAATCGCCCTTGCTGACATTTGATCTAACGCAATATCGTAATAATGTAATGGAAAACGCTTCACAGGAAAGCAGTTCCACTCAACTAACATTGAGTGGTGAGAATATACAGGAAAGTTATATTTATATACAGCCTGAAGCTGAAACAGTAAATCAAAGAATCCAGTTGCCTGCTAATTTTAAAGGCTTTCTCGATATGAAATTTTTGACTCAGACAGGACCTGAGTCTGGAAATGAATTAACCTTCGATGCCGTCCTAATGGATAATTTTACAATTACAGGAAGTGTCAATACCGATAATTTAACTACAGAAGAGGTAACTATAGAAGTCTACCCTAATCCAGCAGGCGACGTACTCTATATAAGCTACACAGAAGACATTCTGAGCTATCAGATTTTTGATATAACAGGAAAGTTAATGAGATCAATGAGAAAGAATAATAACCTCAAAACCATTGATCTTGGAGATATAGAAAGCGGATATTACCTTTTGAAACTACAAACTAAATCAAATAAAAATTTAGTGAAAAAATTCATCAGGCTATAACTGAACTTGCTATTATGGACATAAATAAAAGAGGAAGTCTGGTAACGAAATTATAGCCGTGAGCATCTTCTATTAGATAAACTTCTACTTAGTGAAAGTACAGTGTAAGCATTCGGCAAACTACATTGTATCATGAGTGGGTAGAAATTTATCGATTTGATTGGCCTTGGATTCTGCGATATTCTACAGGACATAATTAGCCAATTGTAAGGATTGACTTCACCGCTATGCACTATACAATCAAGTTATACGCCATGGCCATTCTCTGCGCAACTTTGTGAGAACCAGCTAACAAAAAGATTGACACTTTTTATACAAAAAAAAGTAAAAAAGGGTTTGATAAAATCAGTCACCTTAAGCTCAAGACCTATCTCCAAGACAGACGTATCGATTCAGAACATCTGTCATCGAACGTGTTAAAAACAGACGACTATCAACCAAGCTTCAAAAAAATATAATTGTCATAAAACAATTGTCCAGAAATGGATCAAAAAATATGATTAATGAGAGTAAAAACTACGCAACTTAAATAACAAATCTCTACTCCATGAAATTGTTTTAGTCTTCATAGTAGCCCTCTGCAACTACCAAGGTTATATGTTATGATGAGAAAGTAAATGAATACTTATTGTATAATGAAATAAGTAAAACCACTTATAAAGCTTAATAAAATTACCACTTACAGTCAAATTCCGTAATTAAATACCGTGTTAAAAAAATAAGGTCAACTTATATTTTGTGTTAATTATTTTTTTGGAATTTATATTTTTTATTATTATTGATTACTTTTTTGTCACCAAACAATTACATAATGAAATCAATTTGGGCAATACTTTTTTTCCTCTCTCTCAACATAGGATTAAATGGTCAGTTAATCACCGGAAGTCAATTTACTGAAGATATCATCGGTACAGATGTCATTACTAATGAGGAGGTCAACGTACAACAATGGCTATCAGAAGGAAAAATTGTAATAATTGATGTATTCGCTACCTGGTGTGGTCCTTGTTGGGGCTTTCACACTTCTGGTGTATTAGAAGAACTCTATGAGGAACATGGTCCTGAAGGATCAGATAAAATCAGGATCTTAGGAATAGAAGCTGATAGTCTCACGACATTAACTGACTTGTATGAGGATACTTTTTTGTCTTTTGGCAAT
>CALLAG010000256.1 GCA_938002705.1 uncultured Saprospiraceae bacterium
AATTTATTAATAAGATTTTTCGATTCTTGGATATGTATGGGCTGACTCGTAATGTGATGGTTATATTAAGCAATCAAAGCTATACTATTCTACAAAAAAAAGCAGCCAAAGTTCCCCGTGGCTGCCAATAATAATTTTATAATCAGCTATTTATCTTTTTCGATGATAATATACTTTTCTACATTCTTAATATTATCAGTGTCTTGTCTTGCTCGGAGAGTCACTTCTTTACTTTCGTTTTTATTATTTCTGATATAATTGATGAGGACTACATCACCTATATCATATCGGCCGATTGCTTCCACAAGCTTATCCATAGAGCTTACCGGCGTATCATCTATAGCTGTAATGATGTCACCTTTCTGTAAGCCTGCAGCTTGTGCTGATGATCCTTCCACGATGTCATCTATCTCTATGCCCATATCATTATCTATGAGATACACACCCAGTTGTGCTTTATTAGTATTGATCTCTTGATCTTCTTCGGTCACTACGGTAATAGTTTTGTGTTCTCCGTCATCTGACTTTATGATTTGAAGATTGATACCTTGTTCTTCCAGCATTTGCTTCATCTCATCTGAGAGTTCTTCACCATCCATTTCTATTTCGATGTCCTCTTCATCACCATTATGAGATTTGAATATTTTGATTTTAGTTTCTGATGATTCATCACCACTATCTACAGTCACTTTGATCTCGTTGTCTTTTTCATCAGATATGATATCTATATCATGTTCTTCGAGGGCTTCTTTGATATCTTCTGGCATCTCACCTTCTCCTTCCCATTCCATGATTTCTTCAGTGCCGTTATCATTTTTCTTGATCATTTTTACCTTCTTGTTTTTGATGATCTTGATATCAGCCCCGTCTATATCTATTACTTTTCCTTCGTCTGTGGTCCAAGAGTTTTTACCTCCTGATATTTCATTTTCTTTCAGATATTTTTTGGCCTCATCGCCTTCTTTGATAACCTTAGATTCTGTGACATTACCATTCTCATCTATAGATTTCTCTATGACAACCACCTTTACGGTTTCCTTGACAGCCTGGCTGGAGAGTGTACTGATACAGAATGTTGACATTACAGCTATCAATAGAACGGATATAATATTATGCATGAGTTCTTTTTTTGTAAAAATAATGAAGCTAAGCCCATTGTTTTCTTAATAAATTCATAAATCTTCACGTTATAGTTTGTGAATTGATTAAAGCATAATTATTATTCCTATGCAACTCATTATAACACAACGCTGTATTGAATTTAATGACTGTAGCGGTTGCTATGGTAATAAAATTTTGCATTAGTCTGAATTACAGATAGTTACATGTCATTCTAAACTTAACAATTAGTCCTCATCTAAATATTAAAAACATGTTTTTTACACGCTATTTATTGATTGTATTTTCACTTGCATTATTCTCTTGTAAGAGCAATATGACTGAAATCAAAGATGACAAGGGTAATGTCATAGAAAAGTATGAGGTCAATAAAGACAACAAAAAACATGGCATCTATACAGCATACAACGAAGCTGGAGCAATAACTGAGACAGCGACTTATAATGACGATAAGCTTGAGGGAGAACGTAAGATCTATGATGCTCTGGGCAATGTGGAGATAGTAGAATATTATAAGAATAATACAACAGATGGTCCATACAAGGTCTTTTATCCTGATGGTCAGGTTAAGTTCGAGACAGTCTATACTTCTGGTGTACTTAATGGAACGGCTAAGTCCTATACTCCTGATGGCAATCTAAAAGAAGAAGTCACATTCTCTAATAACGAAGAGAATGGCCCATTCAAAGAGTACTATGATAATGGTAATATAGAATGGGAAGGCACTTATCTCAATGGCGATAACGAGTTTGGTCTACTTAAGAACTATGATGAGTCGGGAGAGCTGGTCAAAAAGATGATGTGTGATAGCATGGCGGTATGCAGAACTATCTGGACTAAGGCTGATGGAGACATTACACCCAAATTCTAATAATCATCCTACGTATTAATAGTATGTTTACAATACAATAAAGATTATTCTGAAACGACTCTACTATATCATTCCATTTCTATTCCTTTCTAGCTTGAGCATTGCTCAGATAGGAGGTCGGTTTGCATTCGAATCAGTATCACTTCCGTCAAGTGCACGACTGACATCATTAGGCGGAAGCCTGATAAGTGTTATGGATAATGATTTGGCATTAGCCCAATTAAATCCTGCACTAAGCAATGTGCTACATGATAATCAACTAAGCATCAATCATAATTTTCATTTTGCTGGTATATCTTTTAGTAATGTGGCTTTCGGTAAGACCTTTGACTCTATAGGTCTGTCTACACATCTTGCTGTCCAGAGTATCCAGTATGGTAATTTTGATCTGACAGATGAGATAGGTAATATTAATGGGGAGTTCAGTGCAGGAGAGATAGGCATCGTTATGGGAGCCGCTAAGCAATTGAACGAACGTATAAGAGCCGGTGTCAATCTAAAATTTCTCAGCAGCAACTATGAGTCTTATGGGTCTGTAGGAGTAGGCATGGATATAGGGATACACTATGGTAAGCCGCTTTCGGGAGGGTCATGGGGATTGGTATTAAGAAATATTGGTACGGAAATATCAGCGATTGTTGATGATAGGCGAGCATTGCCGTTTGACCTACAACTAGGTTATTCTAAGAAATTGGCCCATCTGCCATTTAGGTTTTCTGTTGTAGGCCATAACCTACAGAAGTGGTATATCAGATATGATGATCCTGATTTTGATACAGAAGCTTCACTTACAGGAGAGATACAGACTAAAGGCGGATTTAGCAGAAATCTCGATAACATGTTCCGACATATCATCTTAAATGGAGAATTCTTGATAGGCAAGAATCAACAGATGCGACTCAGATTCGGCTATAATCATCTGCGTAAGCAAGAGATGAGGGTAGCGTCATTCCGCAGTCTCGCAGGCTTTTCTGCAGGTATTGGATTCAGTATCAAGAAGATACGGATCGATTACGGTGTAGGATATTATCACATCGCTGGCGCTAATAATCATATCAGCATCAGACTGAATATGGATAGAATAATGAAGAAGATCTAAAAAACGAATCATTTCGTAGATAAGCATCCTTTCCTTCTTTCTTATTTATTAATTTTACATCATTATTAAGAATATAGACTTATCATATGTTAGATTCCTTTAAGAAGGCCAAGAGCTTATCCAGTTGGTTGGTTTTCGTTATAGCTTTAGTAGTATACTTTTTCTCAGCAGAGAGAACCGGCAGTCTTTGGGATGTGGGAGAGTTTATATTAGGAGCGTATAAGCTTGAGGTTGTGCACCCGCCAGGGGCACCATTATTTATGTTGATAGGTAGATTGTTTTCTTGGGTAGGAGATATCGTTTCTTCAGATCCATCTACTATCGCATTTGCCGTTAATATGATGTCAGGGGTCTGCGCCGCTTTTGGTGCATTTCTTATAGCGAGAATAACCATGATCCTAGGTAGGATGATGTTGGTAGGAAGAGGAGAGACGACTACCGCTAGTCAGAATATGCAGCTGACATTAGCAGGTGCTGTAGCGGGATTGTCTACAGCTTTTTGTTCTTCTATATGGTTCAGTGCTGCAGAAGGAGAAGTATATGCGATGTCTACATTCTTTACTATACTAACGCTCTGGTCAGCGTTAAGATGGTATGAGTTACCAGATACACCTAAGACAGACAAGTGGTTAGTATTTACAGCATACTCTGCAGGATTATCTATAGGAGTCCACTTATTGAGTCTATTGACATTACCAGCTATCGGGATGTTGTACTATAATAAGAAATGGAAGAAGCATAGCTTAATCGGTTATGTACTGAGCTTTATAGGTGGAGCTGCGGCGATCATATTTATACAGAAGATTGTCATTGTAGGTATCCCATCACTATGGCACTCATTAGAGATATTCTTAGTTAATTCATTTGGAATGCCATTTCATTCTGGTTTGATATTTACGCTATTGATTATCGCCTCTATTACATATATGCTATTAAGACTGGCTCATAAGAAGCGTCATGCAACGCTACAATGGTTGACCATGTCAGCACTGATGATTATGATAGGCTTTTCTACCATAGGTATCATCGTAATAAGAGCTAATGCTGATACACCAGTCAATATGAATGTGCCGAGTGATGCTACGAGAATATTACCATATCTCAATAGAGAACAGTATGGAGAACGTGCATTAGTATATGGGCCACACTTTGATTCGCAGCCTATAAAATTAGAAAAAACAGATCGATATGGAAGAGTGGGTGATGAGTATAAGATTGTAGACCAGAAGCTGGACTACGTATATAATAACAGAGATAAGATGCTCTTCCCTAGAATAGGACACTCAGAAGGACCACGACCACAACTACACAGGGAGTGGCATAAGCACTTGATGGGTAAGGAACTCAGTGGGAGACCAAGTTTTCTATACAACCTGAAGTTCATGATGAACTATCAGATGGGATGGATGTACTGGAGATATTTTATGTGGAATTTTGCTGGAAGGCAGAATGCATCGCAAGGATTCTCACCATGGGATGTGAGTAGCGGGCACTGGCAATCAGGTATCGGATTTATAGATGAGATGAGACTGCATGAGACAAGTGAGCTCACTGATACTATGAGAAACCATAAGGGCAAGAACTCATATTATTTCTTACCTCTTATATTCGGTATCATAGGATTACTCTACCATGCACGCAAAGATAAGAAGACCTTTGCCGCTATATTTATACTGTTCTTGATTACAGGATTAGGATTGATACTCTACTCTAATCAGCCACCTAATGAGCCTCGAGAGCGGGATTATGTCCTTGTAGGTTCTTTCTTTACATTCTGTATATGGATAGGCTTATCAGTGCTAGCGGTTACAAAGTTATTATCTGAGAAAGTGAATTTGTCATCCTCAGTAGCACCTATAGTCGCTGGAATATTAGCACTATCAGCGCCGGTTATTATGGGCTTCCAGAATTTTGACGATCACTCACGTATGGGCATATACGCATCCAGAGATTATGCCTCTAACTTCCTTAACTCTGTAGATAAGGATGCCATCATATTCACTTATGGGGATAATGATACTTATCCATTGTGGTATGCACAAGAGGTAGAGAATATAAGACGAGATGTGAGAGTTGTTAACCTAAGTCTTATCGCAGTAGACTGGTATATAGAGACGCTGACCAGAAAGGTCAATGACTCAGCACCTCTTAAGCTGACGATACCGCTAGAAGAGTATAGAGGTAATAAGCGTAATCAAGTATTCTTATATGATCGCCAAGGTCAGACTAATACAGATACACCTGTAGATATCTACGAAGAGTTGAAGTTTATCGGTAGTCCAGAGAATAATGTACAAGGTCAGACGATTATGCGATCTAAGAACTTCTACATACCTGTCAATCCTAATGCTATGATACAGCAAGGTCTGATGGACGCAGGTGATTCTGCTAACATGACAGATAGGATAGAAATAAAATTACCACAGAATACGAGATACATCACTAAAGATCAACTTGCAGTTATGGATGTCGTAGCTTCTAATATCCAAGACAGGAAAGTCTACTTTGCAGTAACGTGTAAGAACGAGAAACTACTAGGCCTTAATGATTATATGCAGATGGAAGGTCTCGGACTTAGAGTCATTCCCGTTAAGTCAAGAAGT
>CALLAG010000257.1 GCA_938002705.1 uncultured Saprospiraceae bacterium
TGATATTTTTGCTATTATAATAGTAAAGCTATTATAAATATTGCATATACTATAATCTTTGTTCAAAAAATTCCTATTCCGGATAGTAATTGTCGTCCTAAGACATATAATTACTTCTATTTTCTAATATTTACGTAACAGAATACTTAATTGGATGTACAAACCTGATCTTTTCTATAATCTTTAGGCTTTAATTAAGTTGTGAAAACTTCTATTGATTCTCGCTATGGTTGCTAGTCAGAACTAATTACATATCAGGCAATCCTACATAGCGATCATCAATACATGCAGAAAATGATGCCGATGAAATACTATAATGATTACACTATCTATATCATAAAATCATAACCCGTTCGATCTGGACGAATAATTGACTCTCATTCTTTCGATTAATTGAGAGATTATTGTGGAGTTAGGTGTTAGATCAATTAAGAACAAATTCATTAACCGGATGTAAGATTTCATCTTTTTGACGAATAATCTCATCTAAGTTCCTAGCTATTATCATTCTATTGAATTCGTTGATATCGCCGCTATGTACGGCCTCCTGATAGATCTGTATTAGAAGACTTAGTTCGTGATTGATCTTCCACATCAGCTCTGCTTCAGGGATATTTAGTTTCTTGCTGAGTCCATTATTCTTAGGAGTTCTGAGATCAAAATCACTTTTGATTAACATCGCAGTGTACCTATTAGTACAATTGATATTAAACTTCCTAAGCTCGATGAGGCTTTCGATGAAGGCAGGATCATTATTAGTTGATGTAATAACATCGAGTTCTTCTTGAAACTTTCTGTGTACGCTTATCAAATTTCTAAGAACAGTTGATTGGCTCGCCTTTTTTGAGAAATTATCATTCATAACATTCTATTTTACAAGGTATTATATATAGTAAATCAAATATATAACGCATTGGTTCGGTAGATAGTCCTAAAAATTTCAAAAATTAACATAGCATTTGCTACAAAAATGGCTCAACTCTTCATAAGTTACTCATTTTCATACTGTTATCTAACAATGTCAGATTGCACACAAAAAAACTTATTGCGATAAAAAACAAATATTTAGATGTAAAATCAAGATAAGCTCCAGTGTATTATCTTCTTTTCTTTCTTCTAAACTTTGACTTAGGATTTGTTAGTGCATCCATTTTAGCTTTTGATTTGCCTTTGATGACCTCTCGCTTTTGTTGTTTCTTCTTAATCTTAAGGAGTTTTTCTGCGAGGTCAGGCCTATCCATAGAGGCTAACTTATCCTTGATAGCTACATAGTTTTCCCTTTTATACCAGAAGAAAAATAAGTGTTGGTTCTTTTTCTGCCTCGGGGTCTTAGCCGTATAGATAGGCTTAAGTGTATATGGATGTACACCTGTGTAGTATATGACAGTCGCCACGGTCATGGGTGTAGGTGTAAAGTCCTGGACTTGCTCCAGCTTGAACCCCATATCCTTAGTCTCTGCAGCCAGATTAGCCATCTCCTCATCTGTAGATCCTGGATGACTTGATATAAAGTATGGTATAAGCGGTTGTCTCAGGCCATGTTTTTCATTGAGTTTATCGTACTTCTTCTTGAACTGGTGGAAGTGCTTAAAGGAAGGCTTACGCATCACCTTAAGAGTAGAATCAGAGGTATGTTCTGGAGCTACCTTAAGTCGACCACAGACATGTCTGCTGACCAGCTGATCCATGTACTCATCTAAGCTACCGTCATTGTTCTTATTATAATCATCGACTAATAGATCATATCTTATACCACTCCCTACGAATGCTTTTTTGACATCAGGATGAGCATCTACTTTCTTATATATATTAGTCAGTGGCTTATGGCTGGTGTCCAGATTACTGCAGACTACGGGGTGTATACATGACGGCGCTACACATCGATCACAGATAGACTGGACCTTACCTTTCATCTTATACATATTAGCCGATGGCCCACCCAGATCACTTATGTAACCTTTAAAGTCAGGCATAGTCGTGATCTGATTGACTTCTTTGAGGATAGACTCTTCTGACCTACTTGCTACGAACTTACCTTGATGTGCTGATATCGTACAGAAACTACATCCACCGAAGCAGCCCCTGTGCATATTAACTGAGAAGCGTATCATCTCATATGCGGGGATACTACCTCTATTAGCATACTTGGGATGTGGCATCCTCGTGTATGGTAGATCAAATGATGTATCTATCTCACTCTCCGTCATAGGAGGGTAAGGTGGATTGATGATCAGATTATGATCGCCTACTCCTTGTAGAAGTCTACGAGCATTGACCTTATTAGATTCTTGTTCTATGTTCTTAAAATTAGCCGCGAATGCCATCTTATTCCTAAGACATCTCTCATGCGATGATAATGTGAAGTCTTCCCAGGCCTCCATCTTTGGTGGATCTTCTTTACGCGGGTGTAAGATCGCTGTCTGAGGCACTGTCTTGATCGAAGAGAAAGGAACACCTTTCTGGAGTAGACCTATGATAGTCCTCAGCGGCATCTCTCCCATACCATACACAAGCATATCTGCACCACTTAGAGTAAGGATATTAGGGAATAGCTTCTCAGCCCAGTAATCATAATGTGTTACACGACGCAGTGAGGCTTCTATACCACCTATAAGTACTGGTGAGTCCGGATATATGCTCTTAAGTATCTTAGTGTATTCTATAGCTGCATAGTCAGGTCTGAATCCTGACTTACCTCCAGCAGTATAGGCATCTGTAGATCTTCTTCTCTTAGAAGCGGTATAGTGATTGACCATGGTATCCATACAACCTGACGTCACTCCGAAGAATAACTTCGGCACGCCCAACTTCTTGAAATCTCGTAGGTCATCTTGCCAGTTAGGCTGCGCTATTATAGCAACCTTTAGTCCCATACTCTCGAGTATACGACCTATTACTGCAGATCCGAATGCGGGATGATCTACATAAGCATCACCAGATATTAGAATGACATCGAGTTCGGTCCATCCTCTTTGTTCTACTTCTTTCTTAGTTGTAGGCAGCCAGTCTGTTATAGGTCTATTAGTTTTCATCGCTGTATAAAGGTACTATAAGCATAGCTAATTTGCTGACGCTTTTCCTTTAATAATAAATGCGACATCAGATACTGATTATTGACCTCTGCTAAAACACCTCGACAAGGGTATTATACACATCATTATCACTATCACCTGACTCATATTCTGCCAGTTTTGTGATATGACGGAAGGCCATGTATATCATGGGATATATCATAGAAGAGGTGATGATGATACCGATACAGAAGCCGATAATACCAGAAACAGCTATTAATCCGATTATGATAAAATAAATAATAAGAATAAAAGGATGTCTGAAAAATATCTTAGTACTGTACTTGATACTATCAACGATAGACAGATCATAGAAAATTATAAAGTGTGTACTGTAGGCAAATGCTAAAGCAACAATAAGAAATGGAATAAAACTCAATAATAAAAAGGGAGACAATCTCCTTGCTAACTCAAGAATAGCTTCCTCATCTCCACTGAGCACATCTAAGTTGAGTCCCATGAAGATAAACAAAGGCAATACAAGTACGAGAAAAATCAAAGCATACAAAGCATTCAGACCTATGATCCTTCCAGCATGATCTGATCCTTTAAAAAAAGTATTAAATTCTGGCCGTTGCCTATTAGCTAACTTATGAGAAAAGATAAAAGCTCCTGCAGTAAGAATTGGCGTTATAAATAATTGATTGACAAAAGGACCTACGATAGGTATTATCCCAAGTACAAATGATATAGCCATCAACAATACAACAAATACAATATATAGCCCTGCCTCCTCCTTCCATATATCAAATCCCCTGCTTATATAATCACCGAATTCAAATCGACTCGATTCTATGGCATTGTCTAAGTGATTCCTTGTTCTATTTGTCATAGTATAAATATAAAAAATTTGTAACTATCGGCTTTAAGTACATATACTTTATTGAATGGTATTTCTTAACTCAATACTCCTTTTTCTTGACAAAAAAGAGACAATGAATACGATAAATGTCAATCCATAATTTGACTTATTACCTAATAGCCAATAGTCCTAAAAAATTAATAGAATTTGAAATAATCGACCATAAATACAAGCTGCTCTAACGCCGAAAAATAAAAAATTTTAGATCTAAAATTATTCTACATTTATACCAGAAATTAAATAAATATAAACCCAGCGATTAAATGAAAAATCAACAATGAACACAGAAGTTGAACTTATAAAGCCCGGCAGTTTTGATAACTCAAAGCACTGGTATCCTAAGGCCCTTAATGCGACAATCCACCCTATGGTGAGCTTCTTTCTTAATCTCGATAAAGAAAAGATCGTATCAAGATATTGTCACCTAAGACCTACCGTCAATAGGGAGAAGCTTATGGAGATTCTTAGTTATAAATGTGCACACTTCGTATGGAGTGGCGCTGACCTGTTTAATGCCACTTCCGAGGAAGGCAACAGACAGATGGTCGTCATAGAAAATAACTCTTGCCCATCAGGTCAGAAGTCTATGCCCCTATTAGATGACCACAAAGAAGATGGTTCATATAGGCTCCTAATAGAGAGGACATTCAAGCCCTATATCAAATCTAAGCAAGGTGCTCAGAAAGTAGAAGGCAGCTTAGCGGTCATCTATGACAAGAACTATATGGAGACATCTGGATACGCTTCTGTCATAGCTGATGTATTCCACGAAGATGTCTTACTGATACCCTACTATGATGTAGATAATAATGATCACGTCAAGGTAGAAAATGGGATGTTCTCAGTCCTACACGATAACGAATGGAAACCTCTGAGAGCTATGTTCAGATACGTAACTCAGAAGCCATGGAAGAGACTACCGCTCCAATCCAAAACTAAAATCCTCAATCCGATAGTATCTTGTCTCGCCGGTGGTAGGAATAAGATGGTCGCTGCCAAAGCCTATGACTTCTATAATTCTGAACTCGAAGAATATGGACTCAAAATAAATATGCCAGAAACGATATGGGATATTAGTAAAAACGAAATTCCATTATGGGTCAAAAAACTGGGAGGTCATGCCGTTGTTAAGATCCCATACTCTAATGCAGGACAGGGTGTATACACTATCACTAATCAGCAAGAGTTAGACGCATTCATGGAGACGGATATTCCATACGAACGATACATCGTCCAGAGCCTGATAGGAAACTACAACTGGAGCTCTAAGAGTAGTGACGGCAAGTATTATCATGTGGGAATGATACCTACTACTGGTGGTCATACATATATTGCAGATGTACGTATGATGGTCAGCAGCACAGTAGACGGCATTAAGCCCTTATGCATATACTCTAGAAGAGCAGAGAAACCCTTAGTAGAACAACTCGAAGACAGCAGTCATTCTTGGTCCATGCTGGGGACTAACCTAAGTGTCAAGATGGGCGATAACGAATGGGGATCAGATACCAAAAGATTGATGCTTATGGATAGAAGAGATTTTAATAAATTAGGAATAGCTCTCGATGATCTTATAGAAGGATTTATACAGACAGTATTATCCACGATCGCCATAGATAAGATGTGCAAAAATCTATATAACTCTAAAGGCAAGTTCAGACATAAGCTTTTCAAGTCATTGAATAATGACATCACACTCCTCGAAGAAATAATGATATGAAAGCCTATAGAATATTATGCTTGACTGACCACTCAGGACATTCTCAAGAGAACTCCGTCTATGCGATCCTAAATGAGCTATTCGTACATCAGCGATGCAAAGAAGTCATCGTCGCTAGCAGAGGAGACGAAGCAAACACCAGCTTTTTCAAACACTATAATTTTGACGAAATCAGAGGGACTATAGTCAGTTCCAGTTTTGGTTACGATAAAGACGGCAAGTCATATTATGAAAATTCTAAGGTCTATAAAACCGCCGATTTTGACATAGTACTTATGAGACTTCCTCGTCCTATGAGTGATGACTTCTTATTAGGTCTCAAGGACAAATTCAAAACCAAAATATTCATCAATGACCCTTTTGGGATGATCTCATGTAGCAGTAAAGCTTTCTTATTAAATTTTCCAGAGCTCTGCCCACCTATCAAGCTCTGTCATTCCATAGAAGATATTACTGCATTCACAAGTCAATATGATACTGTCCTTAAGCCACTTAGAGATTATGGCGGTAGAGGCTTACTTAAGATCACAGGACAGATAGTCCACGACGGGACGTCATATCACGCAACAGACAGATACTTATCCTCGATCGAAAAGAACATCGAAAAAGATGGCTATATCGCTATGAAATATCTAGAAAATGTAGGTCAAGGAGATAAGCGGCTTATAGTAGTAGGCGGAGAGATCATGGCAGCTTCCCTAAGGCTTCCTCCTGACAATTCTTGGCTATGTAATGTGGCATTAGGTGGTACTTCCGTACCAGCAGAAGCGACAGAAAAAGAAAAACATATCGTTAAGACAATCAACCCCTTATTAGAAGACAACGGCATTCTTATATACGGTGTAGACACATTAGTCGGAGATGATAATACCAGAGTCCTCTCTGAAATTAATACCCTAAGCATAGGTGGATTTCCACAATCAGAAAAACAAACGGGTAGACCGATAATCAAGGAAACATTAAATAAATTAATAGAATACGCAGATGCAAGATTTTGATATTGATATAAAAACACACGAGAGATTTAATATAGAGGATACACCTAAAGGGACGATAAAGTATCATTGGCTGAAAATTATTTCTGATGGTTTTAGTAATCCTATTAGCATTCCTCTCATAGTGGCAAGAGGTGTACAAGATGGCCCGACAGTCGGCATTACCGCAGCTGTACATGGTAATGAACTTAATGGTATACCCGTCATACAAAGACTATTCACAGAGATAGACATCAACGATCTCAAAGGAACCATCATAGGTGTACCCGTAGTCAATGTGCCATCTTATATGCGTAAGCAAAGAAGATTCAATGATGGTACAGATCTCAATCATATTATGCCTGGTAAGAGAAATGGCAACTTAAGTCAAGTCTATGCCTATAGATTCATGGATAGACTGGTCAAGCACTTTGATTATCTGATAGATCTACATACGGCATCATTCGGTAGGATCAATTCTTACTATGTAAGAGCAGATATGAGTACTGAATCTACTAAGAAGCTAGCATTGCTGCAGAATGCTGACATCATAGTACACAATCCACCATCAGATGGCACGCTGAGAGGTGCTGCTGCAGAACTTAACATTCCTGCGATTACAATAGAAGTAGGGAACCCAAGTATATTCCAGAAGCGACTGATCAAAAGTGGTATCATAGGCATACACAATGTACTGAGTCACTTAGATATGATAGATGATGAGATCGTCACTACTGAGAAGGTAACTCAACTGTGTAATAGGTCCTACTGGCTATATACGGATAGAGG
>CALLAG010000258.1 GCA_938002705.1 uncultured Saprospiraceae bacterium
GCCATACAGTCTCGTCCTGCAGCCTTACATCTACCTTGAAGCTGCCATCTTCGCTCTTATACAATAAAATTTCGCTATCGCTCATTTTCTTTTAATCTTAAAAATTAATGGTTAATGTTTATTATTTACTCATAGAAAAAATGTTCCAAATGTCACCTTTTCCTTATTTATAAGCTCTTAAAATCTATTCTCATTAAATCCAGTCAACCATTCTAAGACTTGGTGAAATTCTTCTCTGGTTCTTCCATTCTTCTCCAACCTATTCATGTAAAGTTGATAGATGGAGGCAAAGACCATATTAGCCATACCACAAATCAATATACAAAAAACTCACTTATCCTATCATCCCATAATCCTAAAAATTCTAATTCAGACATTCATCGATCTTAACCAACAATTCTATAATGACGCCATAGAAATGCCTCACAGTATATTTATCGAATATTTGAAATGCGCCACAAGTCTAGCACAAGTTTGTTGATGCCACACTGTTGATAATCGCATCATATACTCAAGTACGTTGTACTAAGTATATAACTAAAACCCCAAAAACTATACTCAGAGTTAAATTTTTAACTCATTCCTTTACACTTCCCCTATCTTTTCTTAAATTTAACAACAATATAAAGGCATTGATTACTATGCCTGCAAAACCTCTGACTACACTGAGGAGTTATAGTTTATATTGATTAGACATTAATTACAAAACAATTATTCAATAAATACACTTAATGGAAGCTTATATATACGATGCCATCAGAACCGTAAGAGGTAAAGGCAATAAGAAAGGTGCTCTTATAGGTACCACAGCAACAGAGTTATCAGCCCAAGTCCTTAAGGCACTGAGGCATAAGCATGATCTCAATACAGAATTAGTAGAAGATGTCATCTTCGGTTGTGTCACACAGGCCAAAGATCAAGCTGCTAACATCGCCAAGTCTGCGGCTCAGCAGTCAGGCTATGGAGATCACCTATGTGGTGTATCAGTTAATAGGTTCTGTGGATCAGGATTAGAAGCCATTAACCAAGCAGCCGCTTATGTCAAGTCTGGATTCAGAGACTGTATCATCGCAGGTGGTGTAGAGAGTATGTCACGTGTATCGATGGGTTCTGACGGTGGAGGATTCTTGATGGATCCTATGCAGGCTGTAGATGGCAGCATGATACCACAGGGCATATCCGCAGATCTTATCGCCAGCAAGTATGGCTTCTCGAGAGCTGATGTAGACGCATTCGCTTATGAGTCACAGATGAGAGCATCTAAGGCAGAAGCGGAGAAGAGATTCGTATCCAGAATTCCAGTTACAGATATTAACGGTATCACAGTATTAGCCACTGATGAGAATATACGACCTTCTACGACTAAGGAAGGATTACTTAAGCTCTCTCCATCATTTGAGATGATGGGTGCTATGGGAGGATTTGATCAGGTGGCGATAGATAAGTATCCAGAAGTAGAAGAGATGCTACACGTACATCATGCAGGTAATTCTTCAGCTATCGTAGATGGTGCTTCTTGTGCCCTTATCGGGAATAAAGAAGTAGGAGAAAAACTTGGCATCAAACCAAGATTCAAAATAAGAGCTTGTGCTATAGCAGGTACAGATCCTACAATCATGCTGACTGGCATAGGTCCGGCATCAAAGAAAGCACTTAAGCAAGCAGGCATGAAAGCCTCTGACGTAGACCTCTATGAGATCAACGAAGCATTCGCAGCAGTGGTACTCCGAGCTATGGATGACATAGGCATAGACCATAGTGTTGTCAATGTCAACGGTGGTGCTATCGCATTAGGACACCCACTGGGTTCTACAGGTTGTATGCTTACAGGTACAGTCATGGACGAGCTCGAAAGAAAAAATCTCAGTACTGGATTGATATCACTATGTATCGGTGGCGGTATGGGTATCGCAACTATAATAGAGAGAGTATAATTTTTTTTTATAAAAAAATAAGACATCAGATCACTGCAATAATTAAAAATTACACGCTCTTAGATCTGGATTATTTTTCAAATAATGTTCTAATAATATGTCAAATTACAATAACGAATATCTAAAATATACAGTCGAAGATGGTATCGCAACGATCACCATCGATCAGACTAACCAGCCGACTAATTTATTCAGTTTAAAATTTACGGAAGTCTATCACGAAGCAGCTATGAAGGCGATTAATGATGCTGATGTCATCGGTGTCATCGTCACATCAGGACAAAAGATGTTCATGGCTGGTGGTGACCTCAGAGAGTTATCACAACCTGTCGATGACCCTAAGGACTTCTTCGATGCGATTATGCTCGTACATAAGAGAATGAGAGAGATCGAGACAGCAGGTAAGCCATTCGTCGCAGCGATTAACGGTACGGCATTAGGTGGCGGATTAGAGTTGGCCCTAACTTGCCATAGAAGAATCGCTATAGATAGTACTAAGATCAAGATAGGACTGCCAGAATCTAAAGTCGGTTTGATCCCAGGTGGTGGTGGGACATCTAAGCTCTGTTACCTTACAGGAATCCAGCAAGGATTAACCTACATGTTACAGGGCAAGGAACTACGTCCGCAAGGAGCATTAGCTAATAATATCATAGATGAGCTCGCTACAGATCAAGACGATCTTATGGCTAAAGCCAAAGCATATATCAATTCTAAGCCTACGGCATTGCAACCATGGGATAACAAGAAGCACAGAATCCCAGGCGGTGGCGTATGGACGCCGATGGGTGTACAGACACTCATGGGAGCATCAGGTAACGTAGGCAAGCTGACTCATGGCAACTACCCTGCTCAGAAATATATCTTAAGCGTCGTCTATGAAGGAATGCAGATACCTATAGATAGAGCACTGGAGATAGAAGCAAGATTTTTTACCAAAGTCGTCGCATCACCAGAGGCTAAGAATATTATCAGAACAGGATTCGTAGGTATACAAGCTGCTAAAACAGGTAAAGCAAGACCTAAAGATGAGCCTCAATATGAAGTCAAAAAATTAGGTATGCTCGGTGCAGGTATGATGGGTGCAGGTATAGCATACGTCAGTGCCAAAGCAGGCATGGAAGTCGTCCTCAAAGACGTCACACTCGAAGGTGCTGAAAGAGGTAAAGCTTATTCTAAAACAATTCTCGATAAAGCAATATCAAGAAATCGATCTACACCAGAAAAAGCAGAAGCGCTACTAAGTAGAATTAAGCCAACGGATAACTATAAAGATTTTGAAGGATGCGATCTCGTCATAGAGGCCGTATTCGAAGATCCAAAACTAAAAGACAAAGTCACTAAAGAAACGGA
>CALLAG010000259.1 GCA_938002705.1 uncultured Saprospiraceae bacterium
CTCAGTACTCATGATAAGCTCATTATGGCAATCACCATAGCTGTAGAGTCTGATATTTCGATGCTCATATTAGACGGTGTCATAAGTCAGATTGCACAAAGTGAGAGAGAGCTAATACTTAATTATATACACAGAAGAACAGTATCTGATGGACTTACCGTAATTATCAGAACTGATAATACAGAGGTGATGGAAATATATATGGGGCGGGATATCTCTAATGTAGAATCCATTTAGATAATTACAAGTTGTCTATTGTCATAAATACTTGTCCAGATATTGTTTAGTCAAACTTCATAATCAAACAGAATTTTGATCAAGACAAAATCCCTACCTTTAACTCATGAATAATAACGACATACTCCGACGCCTACGATATACTTTTGATTATTCTGATAGTGAGATGATGGATATATTTGCTAAGGCAGGAGATACTGTATCTAGAGCCGTCATAAGTGACTGGCTTAAGAAGGAAGAAGATGAAGCATTTGTTGAGATAAAGGATGTAGAATTAGCTACTTTCCTTAATGGATTTATAATTCTACATAGGGGTAAGCGTGATGGGCCTCAACCAGTAGCTGAGAGGCATCTGAGTAACAATCAGATCTTACGCAAGGTGAAGATTGCATTACAGCTCAAAGACACTGATATGGTAGACATCATGAAGCTAGCAGGTACGACGGTGAGTAGGCACGAAATAAGTGCTTTTTTCCGTAAGGAGGAGCAGAACCAATATCGACCTTGCTTAGATCAGTTCTTGAGAAATTTTTTCCAAGGTCTACAAGCTAAGCATCGTCCTAAGGCTTAGGCCAATGGGTCAGAGATATTTTTTGTTAAGATGGTGTAGATAATAAGCTTCTTCTCTCTGATATATAATTGAATACATGCCTGACGGTATTCTTACGTATTTGTTTTTGTACTGCTTGATCTAGTGCTTTGAGTGTGTACTGAAATTTGATATCAATACTGTCTTTTTTCATTTCTTCTATTTTTACAATAAAAGAATTAGGCTCTAAATATTCTTTAAATGAATCCAGTGAAGCTATTAATTCATGCTCAAATAAATCTAAGTTTTTGATGGCTGTGATGTCTATCTGAAAATCGATACTTAGGGACCTGATATCTCTCTTAGTATAATTAACTATATCGTTATTATAGACCTTAGAATTAGGGATGATTACGAGTACATCGTCATCATTAAGTATCTTAATCTTGAGCATCGATATCTCCAAGATATTACCTTTGATATCAGCTATCTTGACATAGTCTCCGATCTCGATATTACGAGAGAAACTAAAGTACAGCCCTATTATAAAATCATTAATATATTCTTTAGTAATAATGGCTATAGCAGCAGCTACAATACTTAGAGACGTAATCAATGATTTGAAATCTATTCCAAAAAAAGCAAATATCGTAACTATGGCACCAAGACCTATTAAGAATCTGCTGATGTTATTTATACCAAATTGAAAATTCTCTTTTGTATTTTTAGTTAGATTTTTCTTCCTGGCGTAAGCGTATATGAGAGACTTGCGGCATAGATCTACAACAATGAGAAATATGACGAAACCAAGAATGGCGCTTGTCTCATTGTTGCGAGCGATATAACTCATGAAGTCTAAGTCATACAACTTAGCAGCAGCAAGTAGAATGACAAAAATTATCTCAATGGTAGTAATCAGTCTCACGATAAAAATTAGGAAGTTAAACGTAATTATCCCTAAAGAAACAAAATTCTATTTATCTGAGCTATTTTTCGTTAGTTCATCCCATCAAAAATATTGGCTAATGGATCTCTGAATGTCAGACTTCTATCCATTATTTCCTTGCTTATGACTTCATATTCAGCTAAGCCATGCATTAAGAATTCCATGTACAAGTATGGGTGAGTCGTAAGGTTGTAATTATCTATAATCTTAGATAGCCCCGGTACATCAGAGAGAGCTGCTTCATAATCTTTCTGAGTCATCTCAGTCAGTACATCTATTTCATTACCAGCACCGAACCATGCTCTCAGTGTTCCGTATGGATCTTTATCCATTTTTTTCTGTGCTTCATCAGGATGATCAAATGTCTCTAAGAATAACTTCTTAATAGCTCCGCTAAATAAGAATAAGGCGACATTGTAAGGTCCCTCTTGCTCTCCCTCATAGACAAGCTCTACCTTGCCAGTAATAGAAGGTATGATACCCCAGAAGTCAGTGATACGTGCTACGCCTTCCGTTTCTCCGTTGATAAGCATTCTTCTCTCTACTGCGCTATACAAGTTCTCCAGAGCAGAGATACTCAGTCTCGCAGAGACGCCACTTTTCTCATCTATGAGCTCACTATTACGAGCTTCGAATACGATGTACTCTATCAAGTCTCTCATTAATTCTGGTATGACGATTCTACTCTTGACATCATCATTGGCTTTATTCTCTTGAGAGGTAATGCTTTTGGCTATATCAGTTGTCTTAGGGTAGTGTGTGAGGATCTGACTTTCTATTCTATCCTTGAGAGGTGTGATGATGCTTCCTCTATTAGTATAATCTTCAGGATTAGCTGTAAATACGAATAAGATATCTAAAGGTAATCTAAGCTTGAAGCCTCTTATCTGTATATCTCCTTCTTGTAGTATATTGAATAAAGAAACCTGTATTCTGGCTTGTAAATCGGGTAACTCATTAAGTACAAAAATAGATCTGTGTGATCTTGGGATAAGCCCATAATGGATTACTCTCGGATCAGAATAAGGTAGCTTAAGACTTGCAGCTTTGATAGGGTCTACATCACCGATGAGGTCGGCGATGCTTACATCTGGTGTTGCCAGTTTTTCTACGTATCTCTCATCTCTATGTATCCAGTGGATAGGTGTATCATCACCATGTTCTGCTATGATATCAAGAGCTGATGTAGATAGTGGTGCTAATGGATCATCACTCAGATCTGAATTAGTGACTACTGGTATGTACTCATCCAGTAGGTTAGTCGTCAGTCGTGCTATCTTCGTTTTTGCTTGTCCTCTTAGTCCGAGTAGTAATATGTTATGCTTAGACAGTAAAGCTCTCTCTAAGTCGGGTAGTACAGTGTCCTCAAAACCTACGATACCTTCGTATATTTCTTCTTTTGATTTGAGCTTATTGATAAGATTATTTCTTACTTCTTCTTTTATAGACCTTGACTTATATCCTGATGCCTTGAGTTGTCCTAACGTATTTATCTTTGTGTGATCCATTATCCTTATTAAGTATGTTATATTAATTTCTTTTCTTCTTTTTATTCTTATTGTAATCCATGAATATGAATTCGCCTAAGCCCTTAAGCGAGCTATAGAATGCTTTACCGTTATTAGCTCTGGTAAACTGATCCACGAATTGCACAAGATAGGGGTCTCGAGCTATCATGAATGTTGTAATAGGTATCTGCAATTTTCTCGCCTTCATCGCTAGTCCTAATGTTCTATTGAGAATCATCCTATCCAGTCCGTGAGAATTCTTATAATACTTCTTGCCTTTCTTAATACAAGTAGGCTTCCCATCTGTGATCATCATGATCTGCTTGTTGGGATTCTTTCTTCTCCTAAGTATATTCATAGCGAGTTCTAAGCCTGCTACAGTATTAGTATGATAAGGACCGACTTCGAGATACGGCAGCTCCTTTATCTCAATCTGCCATGCATCATTACCGAATACGATGACATCAAGACTGTCCTTAGGATATCTCGTCATGATGAGTTCTGATAGGGCCATAGCGACTTTCTTAGCAGGTGTTATCCTATCTTCTCCGTATAGTATCATACTGTGTGAGATATCTATCATGAGGACAGTACTCGTCTGTGATTGGAAGAATGTCTCGTGGACTTCGAGATCATTCTGCGTCAGCTGAAAATCATCTAAGCCGTGATTAATCTGAGCATTCTTTAGAGATTCAGAGATGGATATTTTATCGAGCTTATCGCCAAATTCGTAAGGCTTCAGTTCTGATGTAAATTCATCACCTTGTCCTGTAGATTTTGTATTATGCTTTCCTCGTTTGGACTTTTTTAGTTGATCAAAAATGTCATCTAAAGCATGGCGTCTGAGTGACACCTCCATTTTGTTAGTGGGATTGTAATTACCTGGCCCAGCGACACCATCTTCATTATCCTTAATGTATCCTTGTTTCTTGAGGTCTTCTATGAAGTCAGCAATACCGTAGTCGTCAGTGGTCAGCTTGTGTTCGTTATCTATAGCAGTAAGCCATGATAAGGCTTCGCTCACGTCTCCTGAAGTGTGTATGAGCAATTCCTTGAAGAGCTTAAGTAGCTCATCAAAAGTACTTGCTCCCTCCACCATTTTATAATTAGAAAACTTCCAGCCTATCATTGTGAGTGGGTATGATTGTTACAAAAAAAGAACCATAGACATAACATCTATGGTTCTACAAAGTTGTGAACTTTATATTTTCTTTACTTTAACTTAAATTCTCCATTTCCAACTTGAAAACCATTGTTATAGATCGCTATTTTATATAAGCCTTTAGCCAATTCAAAATTAGGCGTCCAATCAAGGCAAGCTGTGGATTCTTCGTTATTATATTGGATGACTCCAGATGCAGAATATCTTTCTTTCTTTTGACTAAGTTTGTTCATCAGAGAACCTGATCCTAATTCTTCTACATATAGTAATTCTCCTGACGGCGCAGTATATGCGACTTGAAATTCTTCTTCGCCAGCAGGCGTCACAAGATTAGTCTCTGTAGTGAAACACGCTCTTAGCATATCGATTTTTTTAGCTCTACTTTTTTCCTTTAACTCTCCGCCATCTCTCACATCATAGCCCTTAACTTCGATATAGTTTATTTTTATGGATTCTGCCATATCTACTTTTGTAGATAGCATGGTATTAGATTCGTTTAGTTCCTCTGTCTGATTGACAAGTAATGTTTTTACGGAATCTAACTTATTGATTCTCTTTTTGTTAACTTCTATTTCCTGAGTCATAACTGTATTCGCTTCAGTGAGACTCATATTCTTAGACGATAATAATTGATTGTCTGCCTTGAGTTGTGTTATCTCAGATACGTATTGCGATGCTACGGTATTAAGATTAGCGATCTCTGATCTTACTTTACCTAATTCTTTTTCAGTCCATATAAGACCACTGACACGCTTTTTAAGCTTTCCCAGTTCTTCTTTTTGAGCATCTATGAGTTCATTAAGTTCTTGGTTGTCACCTCTGAGGCTCTCTAGATCTGATAGTGAAGTCTGGTAGCTTTGATCTAACTCAGTATGGAGTTTTTCAAGCTCTAAGTTGGCTGTTTTTTCTGTTTGGATTTGCTTCTTGAGATTGGAGTTAGTCATCCATAGATAAGCGGATAAGCCCAGTAGAGCTATGAGAAGTATTATGCTTACAAGTGATAGACCGTTTGATTTAGTACTCATGATTAGGTATTTTCTACAAATATGCTTTATAACTATGGAAATTAATAGCGTTCACTTATAAAATGGGGCTTTCCATGGGTATGTTATTTTGCATTTGTAGTGGTTATCCCTATATTAACGATACATATGAAGTCATTAAGGAAACATATAGATGATGTTTTGTTCTTAGATATCGAGACTGCTGGTGTCTCGCCTTGTTATGAGGACCTATCGCCGCAGTTACAGTCTTTCTGGATGTCTAAAGCTCAGATGTTACTTAGAGATAAGGATATTACTACAGAAACGGCTGCTGAGTTGTATATGCAGAAAGGTGGTATTTATTCAGAATTCGCTAAGATTGTATGTATATCCATAGGCTTTCTGACAAATGATAAAGATAAGGTCACTGGTATGAGGACCAAATCATTTTATGGACCCGATGAGCACATTATTCTTCAAGATTTTGTCGATCTCATGGACAAGCATTTTGATCAACCTAAGAAGCAGTACTTGTGTGGGCATAATGTCAAGGAATTTGACGTGCCTTTTATCTGTAGGAGATTATTGATTAATGGTATGCCGATACCTAAGCGATTAGACATATCAGGTAAGAAGCCTTGGGAGATAGACCATATTATAGATACAATGTCGATGTGGCGCTTCGGTGATTACAAGAATTATACTTCCTTGGCGCTTCTGGCACATGTATTAGATGTACCTACGCCTAAGGATGACATAGATGGATCTATGGTGCACGAGGTCTATTGGGATAATAATGACGTAAAGCGTATAGCTGTCTATTGTGAGAAAGATGTAGTGACCTCTGCTAAAGTGCTTCTGAAGTTATTGAGTATAAATGTAGATGAAGACTTTATTAACATCAGTAAGTCTGATTTCGAATCGTAACGCAAATGGCTAAGTCTTATTAGCGATTTTTTCCTCTATTATTTTTAAGGCTATATATAGCTGCTCTTCCAGATCCATATAGCTATTATCCAGGAGTATGGCATCCTTTGCTTTCTTGAGAGGGCTATCTTCTCTTGTAGAGTCTATATGATCTCTATGGGATAGATTCTTTTTTACATCCTCATAGGGCGTAGTCATATTCTTTGATGCTAATTCGTCATATCTTCTCTGGGTTCTCACTTCTATATCTGCTGTGACGAATAACTTAACCTCAGCATCTGGATAGACTACGGTTCCTATGTCACGACCATCCATAACGACGCCTTTATCAGCTCCCAAGTCTTGCTGAATTTTTACTAGTTTTTCTCTCACTATGCTTTTGGCCGCGACTTCAGACACGATGTTGGATACATCTATCGCTATAATACGTTGTGTAATATCTGTACCATTGAGATGTATCTGGAATTGGCCTTCCTGTGTTTTTATATTTATATTGATATGAGAAAGTGCTTCTGATAGCTGGGCCGGATCTTCTATATCGATGCCATTTTCTATAGCATATAACGCTACGGCTCTGTACATGGCGCCTGAGTCCACATATATGTAGGAGAGGGCTTTCGCTATATCTTTAGCAAGTGTAGATTTTCCGCAAGAAGAATGTCCATCAATAGCTATATTGATCTTATTTGTCATATCTAATTCAAATCTATAGTAATTTTAGCAATTATCACCTCTTTGGTTTACGCAGAAACCACATTCTCTAATATTTCTTTTGATCTCACCCGTGAAAGAAATTTGATAAATCAGAACATATTAGTTAAATTTAGTATATGAATAACTTAGTTAAGGAGCAAAAGGTGACTCCTGAGAAATTAGAATTGGAACTTTATAGGTCATTCTCTCAGACTACTGATCTTGATGGGTGTATCGATAATTTTGTATCTACCATAAGTAAGTGTCTTAATGTAGATGACGTAAAGATCATAAATAAATCAAAGTCTGACCAATGGGAGCTTGATCAGAATATTACAGCTGGTAGGAATAACACAGTTATAGAAATCACAGACTCTATTATTTCTGCCCTGAAGAAAGATGATATAGCAATAGTACAGAAGAGTAGTAGACTATCTGAAAAAATAGCTGATATAGAATATAACTATCAATTATTTATATCATTATCCTCAGAAAATATTCTCATACTGTCCTCTCACAAACAATTTTCAGTAGGCGATAATATTGAATGGTTAATTTATCCTTGTAAGTCATTTTATCAGCACTATTCATTTCTTAAAAGCGAATTAAGATCAACCGATGATCAAAATAAAAGAGTAAGTAAAAGCCTTAAGAATCAGGGCTTATCGCAAGCAGTAGCTAGTCAGGATGTATCACCAATAGGTCAGTTCGTCTTAGATGTAGATTACAATATTGTTACATTTAATAAAGCAGCTGCAAGATTTACAAAATTAAAATATCACAGAGAAATTAGTGATTGTAAGACACTTGCAGATCTTTCGGGCACAGATACA
>CALLAG010000260.1 GCA_938002705.1 uncultured Saprospiraceae bacterium
TCTGAGAAGTTCTTACCTCTCAATCTCAATGATGAAGAGAAAGCACACCTTGTCGCTTTCTTAGAAAATGCACTTACAGATCCTGATATGAATAGGTTCATGCCTGCAGAAGTCCTATCTGGTAATTGCTTCCCTAATAATGATCAGCAATCCAAGAACGATCTGGGCTGTAATTAAGCCTCACTAATTTTTATTTATAGTTCTACATGATGATCTGATTCTATCGAGTAATCAGATTGTAGTTATCGTAACTCAGTATCTATATGCTAAACCGATGGCAGTGTATGATATTGCCACCAAGGATCATAAGCTATCAGCGTACATCGAGTATTTTACAAAAAAAATCAAGGGGGTAGATTAATACAAATTAACATATAAAATTACGGTAATTCGCATTATAATTTATTGGATATACATTACATGAGTGTATTATCTCTCTATATGAGCACATAATTTCAGAATCCGATTGCTGATGTCACAATCTCATATTAAGGAATGCATGTGATGTAAGATTACATCTATAGAATCCTCAGTGAAGTGAATGACCTAATTAACGTACTCCACGTACAATGTAGGATCAAGATACCATGCTCTCGATGCTATAACACTGCGGACTTCTTGTAGATAAGCTTCTAAGTCTGTCTCTTCGTCACAATTAAATTCTAATCCAACTCTGGTATACTCACCATATGATTCGGAATAGACTTCATAGCCTGCCCCTCTCACTTTGTCTCGCATATTCACCACGTTGACGTTTCTTAAGAATACACCAGTGATGATCTTACACTTCCCAGAACCTGGGATTATAGAGTTATCTTTTCTTAATTCTGTGAGAGCTTGAGCAGATATAGAATCTGAGGCCGTCACACCATCCAGAACATCAACCTCAGTAATGGTCATCTGAGGATCTGAGGATTTATTATCATTAGTGAAAGCATAATTACTGCATGCTCTATAGCACAATAATATCGCTAATAATATGGCAGTCAACAATATCAAAGGCCAAAGTATACTGGGCTTCTTCTCTTCGTAGACATATGCTTGTTCTGGTGCAACATAAGGCGCAACAGGAACTACAGGCATTACAGTAGCATCTTGCTTCTCTGATTTAGCTTGCACAAATTCTGATACCGTAGGACTGGTCTTAGGACTAATCTTAGGAGAGGTCTTAGGTGTGGGACTTTCTTGTTTTTGGGTAATCGCCGGCTTCTTTTCTGTAATCACAGGTTCTACTGGAGGAGTAATCTGATCTATACCATTAGATTCGTGCTTAGGCAAGACAGTATCTATAGACGCAGAATCTTCTGGATTAATCACAGCCGGTATGATAGACGCCTCTCGTTCTTCTTGAGGGCTTGATTCTGACTTGTTATTAGGTATAATAGAAACCTTAGGTAATCCATTGTAGTAGGCTTCTAAGAAGCCTGTGGTCGTTTCTAATTTGACTTCCCCCTTATCAGATCGCGTTATAAGTGCAACACCATTTATGGATACTTTCTTATAGTTAACAAGGTTATTAAGAAGCTTCTTATTGAATGTGCTTACAAGCTTCTCAGCGGCATCTTTTGTTATACCATAGTTATCAGCTATTGTCCTGATTAGAGGTGTATTAGAGGTGATATTATCTTCTATATCGAGGACCATTCTGGGAGGGCTCATCGTCGTCCCTTTATCTGAGAAGTAGGCAGGTATATGCTTCAGTTGTAGGGTACCCAGAGCATTGATAGACACGGATTCCATGTTATCTAATACTTCTCTGATACTGGCTGCGATATCTATATGCACAAGTTGATTTTCTTCTCAGACGCTAAAATAGGTATTCTATACCAATACTATTCCAAGATAAGATTCAAGATGTTTTTGATTTTTAATGATATTGGTCAATCTTCGCAACAAATATGGCTTTTATACCTTATTTTACTACAATATGTAAGCAATGAATAGACAGAAGTCCACGCAATTATCTGAAGAAAGAAGGGCTATATTAGCTACCATATTAGCTGAATTTGTAAGCGATAACCCTAATAAATTCTTATTAATATCTGATGCGGTACATTAAAACTTAGATGGTATAAGCGATGAAAAATATTAAGATATATAGAATCCTTCATTTTGTAATTATGGCGTATATGCTTACGGCATTTGCATGGTGGGCTATACTTCTCAATAAAAAGAACGAACAGAACTACCATCTAAAGAACAGGATCTTACATATAGACAAATCCTATTCTGTGCAGGATATCGAATTAGAATACCGTAAGCAACAGAAGATGATCATCGGAGAAGGTCTTGTATTCGGTATAAGCTTACTATGTGGACTATTCCTGATCAATAAAGCTTTCTGGACAGAGATCAAAGCCAATAAAAGCAGAAGCAATTTCTTACTATCAGTGACACATGAGCTGAAGACGCCTATAGCATCACTTAATCTTATCAACAAAACATTAGCAACTAAAAATCTCCCTCCTGAAAAAAATAAAGCGCTTCTCAAAGCCGCAGGAGAAGAAGGCAGACGCATAGAATCCTTGGTCAACAATATACTTACAGCGGCTCAGATAGAGCAATCATATAATTACAATTACGAAACGACTAACTTATCTGAGCTTATCGCAAAATACATCCAAAGAACCTATAAGCTCAATAATATCAGTAGAGTCGATTATGACTTATCCGAAAATATCAATGCAAAAGTAGACCATGAAGCATTCGTGAGTTTGTTAAATAATCTGATCAGTAATGCTATCAAATATGCACCGGATGAGAGTCCTATAATTGTATCGCTAAGAGAATCAAATAACAATGTTGTGCTCCGTGTCATAGATCAAGGTATCGGGATCAGTGATATAGAAAAGAAGCAAGTGCTACAGAAGTTCTATCGTATCGGAAATGAAGAGACGAGAGAGAGTAAAGGCACGGGACTGGGCTTATTCATAGTACAGCAGATCGTCAGTGCACACAAAGGCACAATTAAGTTAATGAATAATGCGCCTACGGGCACAATCATAGAAGTCCGTATCCCCAATAATCTAAAATGAGAATACTCTTAGTAGAAGACGAAAAAAACCTACGGGATATCATCATCCTTAATCTCGAACTCGAGGACTACGAAGTCGTACCCGCAGTCAATGGAGAGGAGGCTTTAGAAAAAATAGAGGGACAATATTTCGATATCATCATCTTAGACCTTATGCTTCCTAAGATCAATGGTCTGGGTGTCCTCGCTACCCTACGTATCAAGAATCCTAACATCCCCGTCATTATCATCTCTGCCAAAGGCACATCTACTGACAGAATCACTGGACTCAAGTCTGGCGCCAATGATTATCTCAGTAAGCCCTTCGAGATGGAAGAACTCATTCTGAGAATCCAAAACTTAGTACAGCGGACGCCTAACACTAACAACGACTTTAACGAAGAGATTTTCGTATTCGGTAATAACAAGATAGACTTCAAAGCTTACAAAGGATGGCATGGAGAGGCTACATTCGACATGAGTCCTAAAGAGACACAGATATTCAAATTATTACTCAATAATAAAAATGAAGTCGTATCCAGACACGAGATACTCAAGACAGTGTGGGGATATGATGTATTCCCTTCTACAAGAACTATTGATAACTTTATAGCTACCCTACGTAAGTTTTTTGAAGATGATCCTAAAAGTCCTGAGTATATTAAGTCAGTAAGAGGAGTAGGATATAAGTTAGTCGTCACGAGTTGATGCTCATCCAATATTACTCCAATATCGTAAAAGTCGTCCTACGATTCGTCTGATGTTGATCCTCAGTGCAGTCGTCACAATTACATGGTACTTCAGGTCGTGTCTCTCCATAGCCTACCGCTGATAAGCGTGCTTTAGCGATGCCTTTAGAGACAAGATAATTGACTGCAGATTGTGCACGCTTCTGTGATAGTGTATTATTGAAAGCATAGCCACCTCGACAATCTGTATGAGAAGACAACTGTATATTCAACTGATCATTATATAGAAGTGTCGTATATAATGAATCTAATGATGGCTTAGCATCGTCTCTGATATCCCACTTTTCGAAATCATAATAGATATTATTAAGCGTGATCTCTTTGTTGTAGATGATCTTCTCAAGTGGTATCTCTACATTGATCGTCGTATCAGAATTAGTTGTAGAATACCTTGATATCACTTCTGCTTGATTAGCTAAGTAGTCTTCTTTGGATGCTATAAGTCTGTACTTGGCTTCATCTACTTCTATTAAGAATCGACCAGAGTCATCCGTCGTCACTACGAATGTTGTATCAGAAGAAATTAGCTCAACTTTACTATTGGCCAGTCTCTTCTTATCTACGATTTTTTTATTGGGATCATCATCTTCATGGATGACCTCCACTACCCTTGCTGCAAGGAATATCTTGAATGTCTTGGTATCTTCGACTATCGGTTCTTTAGTGCCCTCATCTACTGCATCTTCATCAATATACTCTACAAATGAAAAGATATCGTCACCAAAGCCAGTATTCCGTGATGAAGAAAAGAGCCCTTTCAGTTTCATATTATTCTTAGCCTTAAATCGAGGATCTACAGAGAGTGAGAAATCATCTGATCCACTATTAATAGGAACACCGAGATTAACAGGACGTACCCATGATCCATCAGCTTGCAGATATGTCTTGAATATATCTAAGCCACCGTAACCGATATGTCCATCAGAAGAGAAGTATAAGGTATCACCATAAGAGGTCGGAAATTTTTCGTCACCAGTGGTATTGATACTTGGTGGCATAATCTCAGCTTCGGACCAGCCATTCTCTAAGCGTACAGAATAATACAGATCATGATTATCTGATCCTGGAGGCGTTACCGCAAATATCAATACACTATCATTCTCTATCAATGTAGGATGCCCAAAGTTCGTATCATCACCAAAGAAAGGCATCACTTCTGGTTCTACCCAAAAGTCATTAGGCTTGAGACTGTAGAATATCTTGCAATGCTGATCTCGTGATTCTGTAGACACACACCTTGTAAAGAAGGCTTCGTCATAGGTCTTATTAAATGCTATAGTGCCTTCGTTAGCGTCGGTATTGATAGAACCATCAAAACTGTAGATATTTCTCCCCTTCCGATTACTGATGTAGATATCAGAAAAAGGATTGTCATTCCACTTGTACACGCCATTACCTGTACTACCCTGTCTATCTGAGGTAAATACAATAAAATCATCCTCATAATACGTAGGTGCATAATCGGCGTACTTAGAATTAGCTCCGAATGGTGTGATGATCGTATTACTATCATCATCTATGTTTTCTACTGCCAGTCGACAGAGCTCTGCCTCTGATCTGAATTTTTGGTCTCTTGTCTTTTTGTATATATCTGAGAATAGCTCATAGGCATCAGCATAGCGTTCGTTACGCTTGAGCGCATAAGCGAGATCTTGTTCAGATTGTGGGCTGTAATTAAGCTGCTCCGCTATATCATACCATTGTAATGCATCTCCATGGAGAGTCAGATTATCATATGATCGTGCCGTCAGATAAGCTAATCGGGCCTTTTGCTGCTTCGCCTCAGCCTTATCATACTCCGACTGTAATAGCTCCGTAGCAAGCTTGTATTGCTTGTATTTATAAGCTTGCTCTCCCGTCTTGACTTTCTTAGTCACTGTGCAAGAGGTTATAAGTGCTATCAGCGTTATGAAGAATAGATTTTTGATTATGTTTCTTTTATATGTAACGCAAGATAATAAAGTATAGATTATTATTTGATGGGTTAATTATTGTCTGGAGAAATACTCTAAAGCATAAAGAAACCAGTGCTTAACTGCCAATGCTTTTCCACAGTGGTTGCTCCATCCAGTTTTCTGGAAATCCCATATGTCTTTCATCAACTTCATCATATTTTGACAAAAGTGAAATTAAATTTTTCCCATAGTCACTGTAAGGATTAATACTCTTTAAACAGTATAAAATACAACATATGACAGCGTATATTTTTAATTCCTTATCAGCAGTATTCACATTTTTTTCTTCATTCTCCCATCGGTCAATCCAAGGTTGCTTGGGTGATCTTATCCAAGTTGGACTAATTGTTAATTTTATAT
>CALLAG010000261.1 GCA_938002705.1 uncultured Saprospiraceae bacterium
CATCCTTATTGCTATTAACCATTCAATATTACCCAAAAAAGAGGCCGTCGAGAGGTCACAGACCTTCGACTCGTTATTGTTCTGGTCAAAGAATATAGATAGGAAGGAATTCAACCTTTCCTATATCGCTATAGGAATAAAGAAACAATAATCCCGAAGGGATGACAAGATTATAGAACAGAAGTTATTATGAAATAAGTAATCCCGAAGGGATGACATCCTTATTGCTATTAACCATTCAATATTACCCAAAAAAGAGGCCGTCGAGAGGTCACAGACCTTCGACTCGTTAGTGTTCTGGTTAAAGAATATAGATAGGAAGGAATTCAACCTTTCCTATATCGCTGATGGAATAAAGAAACAATAATCCCGAAGGGATGATATGATTATAGAACAGAAGTTATTATGAATTAAGTAATCCCGAAGGGATGACATCCTTATTGCTATTAACCATTCATTAATACCCAAAAAAAGAGGCTTTGAATAATTATATCCAAAGCCTCTTTTGATTTTCATCTTCAGTCAGAGAAGATCTATTTCTTGGTTGTATAGATAGTTACACCACCTTTACGGTCCATCCATGTTCATCTTCTATTCTGCAGCTTCTTATACCGTTGATTGTATCCTTGAGCCAAGGCGATATCTTATAAGAATCGATATCAAGATTGATGGTATGATCTCTATATCCTACTTTCTCTACATTAGCGACAACTGCTGCTGTGCCAGCACCGAATATCTCCTTAAGAGAACCATCCTTAGACGCAGCTACGACCTCATCTATAGATATCATACGCTCTTCTACCTTATGACCCTTAGCTCTGAGCAGGTGTAGTAGAGAATCCTTAGTAATACCTTCTAATATTGTTCCTTTGTCAGTAGATGGTGTGACGATTGTATCTCCTATGACGAAGAATATATTCATCGTTCCTACTTCCTGGCAGTACTTAAATTCCTTAGCATCTAACCATAATACCTGATCGAAGCCTTCTTGCTTAGCTAATTCTGTAGGGAATAATGACCCTGCATAGTTACCGGCCGCCTTGGCATATCCTACACCACCCTCTGCAGCTCGTATGTATTTAGTCTCAGCTTTGAGCTTGAGTGGCTTACTGTAGTATGGTCCTACAGGACAACAGAATATGATAAACTTATATGTCTTAGATACTTGTACTCCGATGAATTCATCCATGGCGATCATGAACGGTCTCAGGTATAGAGCACTTCCTTCCGCTTTGGGTATCCAGTTTTGTTCTAGTTTTACTAATTCGTAGACACCTTCTACGAATGCATCCTTAGGGAATGGAGGCATGCATAGTCTTTCTGCTGAGCGATTGATTCTTTTAGAGTGCATCTCAGGTCTGAATAGCATAGGAATGCCATCTTTACTTTTGGTTGCCTTCATACCTTCGAAGATTGACTGCCCATAATGCCATGCGATATTAGCGGGATGTACAGGAAGATGTCCGAAGGCTTCTATTCTAAATTCGCCCCACTCGCCGTCTTTATAATCTGCGACATACATATGATCTGTGAAGACTTTACCGAATGGGATATTGTCAAAATCAAGTTGATCTACTTTAGATTGAGCAACTTTTTGGATATTTAAACTGGTCTTGATCATAGCGTGCTTGTTATATGTTAATAATTGAAAGAGGGTACAATTAGTTCATAAGGATTTCAACAATGTATCAGATTCTTGATCATTTTCAAAAATCTACCGCAAATTTAATTATTTTTATAATATTCTTTTCAACGGCATATTTTAGTTTTTAATAAAATATAATTTTAAAATTCACAATATATTAGAATAATAAATGGTTGACACGATATTTAATATTGATACATATAACATACCTGAGCAGATAGAAACTACTGCACGAGGTGATAGGAATACAGCGTCTATATACATCATTCTAAGACATAGTGACTATGGAGAGCACCAAGATTTGTTACTCAATATACTTAAGGCCATTAAGATAGATGTAGACAAAGATGTGATGCTTCTACTTCTGGATGATGGAGAAGCCTGCCCACTTCATTATCATATTACCAAAAAAACGAAGTATGTCCTATCATTTGGTCTTGGGATTAAGGACATAGGACTTAATGCGAGCTTTGTAGCTAATCACTTCTACAAGACAGAGACGTATGCTATCATGCTAACTCATGGGCTCAGTAAGCTTGATTCTGATACCTCTAAGAAGAAGGCATTATGGTTGGCTCTTCAGAAGACTTTTTTAGATCAATAAGAATTATGATAGACTTCATTTTTGCTACAGGCAATCAACATAAAGCCTTAGAAGTAAGAGATATTCTGGATCTTGAAGGTGTTAATATACTTAGCCTTCGAGATATAGGATACTTAGAAGATATCCCAGAGACAGGTGATACGATGACAGAGAATGCTATTATCAAATCTAAAACGATATATGAAAAATATCATAAAAATGTATTTGCTGATGATTCCGGATTAGAAGTGGAAGCGCTGGATATGGCACCTGGATTATATTCTGCGAGATATGCTGGTGACCATAAAAATTCTGAAGATAATATGACCAAGTTACTCGAGAATCTTAATGGTGTGACTAATCGTAAAGCCAGATTCAGATCCGTCATAGCATTGATATGGGAGGGAGAGACTTATACTTATGAGGGGGTAGTAGATGGCGTCATTACAGATGCGAGAAGAGGGGAGGGAGGATTCGGATATGATCCTATATTTGTACCAGATGGATATGATTTATCCTTTGCACAGTTAGGTGACGCTGTTAAGAATAGTATCAGCCATAGATATAAGGCACTGACTAAGATGAAAGCCTTCTTGGATTCTGTAGGTAAGTGATTTTTATTATTTAGCTTATCGCAAAAAAAAGGTCAACGATATAGAATCATTGACCTTAGTGAGTTTCGTCCTTCTTTAATCTTATTTAGAAAACCTTGATCTGTGTATTGTAGCTTCTATTAGAATGAGCTAGTGAGAATATGAGATCATACTCTCCTTTATCAAAAAGGCTTTTTCCGATTATTATCTTTTTAGTCTTGACCGGTAAGATGTATACCAGTTTTTCATCATTTTGTAGAACGGTAATTTGTTCTACTTTATCTGTTGTCTTAAAAAGGATATCTCCTTTGAGAGGTTCATATTTAGCCTCTTCAAAGAAATTATATCCATCATCATCTTCTACGGTAACAACCAGTTCTGCATGATTGATGATTTTTTTCTTTTCAGAATTATTACTATTCTTTTTCGTTGTGAATCCGAATAAAGTGATAGTTAGAATAATAGTTAGAATACTTAGTGATCTGTGCATGACTTTTACTTTTTATAAGAGTAATTGATGTTTCAATATTCCGAATATCATTACATATCAATGTCGATATGTAAAGAGATATTCATGTTATAAAAAGGTGTCAGGTATAAAAGTATATAAGATATACAGCCGCAGTGGCTATGTTAATTTCTTAATTGTTGTAGTGCATCATTAATAGACTATAAGCTTTGAAGTAAACATTCTTCTATCGCCATCTACATCGAAAACGATACGGTAGTTACCAGTACTAAAGAGACTCTTACCCATCTTAATCTTCTGTGACTGTACAGGCAATAGATACATCATAGTCCCTAAATCGTCATATACACGAATCTGAACAGTCTCCTCACTGGTGGAGAATACGAGTTCTTCTTGTAAGTCATTGTATACGGCTTCTGTAAAGAAGGGTAGGTCAGACTCAGATTCTATAGTAACTTGTAACTTAGAATTTTCTACTAGAACGACTTCTTTATTGGTGTCAGAAGTAATATTAGTAGGGGCGATTGGATTCAATATGCTGATGAGGCCTACTAAGAAGGTGCAAGAAATGTAATTCATTATCGTGCTCATAAGCCAAAAAATTAATTATATAAATAAAACATATTATCATAAGTGATAATACAAACATTGTACCAAGTATTAAGATTATTGTTAATATGTAAAAGATATCTGACCAAGGATATTAAGACTAATCCACATCTATACTGTCCTATATAATGCTAAGTAGACCTAACTACAAAGTATCAGCATCGTATTATAATATATGATTCAGATTAGTAATATTTCTTTTGTACTTTAGACTGTATATAATATTAATCATTGTCCATCCTCAACTAATAGCTTTATGAGATCATTAATTACGACGACCTTAATTGCATATGCTTTATTCCTTAATGCTCAAGTGGAGAACGGTTGTATCTCGATAGATTTTGAGACTTTTCCTGATGAGACGCCAGCTTCTGGCTTAATATTATCAGATCAATATCAAGATGCCTTTGGCTTAAGTTTCCGATTAGAGGGAGGAGGTTTTCCAGTTCTTGCTCAAGTAGGTGGCGATACTGCAGAAGCTTTCGGTAGTGCATGGGGTAATGATACGCCAGCACCTGGAGTAGATATAGGAGAATTTTTCTTGACAGATGATGGCCAATTATCAGGGCTCAGTTCTCCCGCTATTATTCTGGATTTCGAGATTCCTATAGATAGTTTTGCAGGTTGTATTTTAGATATGGATTTTGAAGAGTTTTTTATCATTCAAGCTTTAGATGCTTCTGGTACAGTTATCTTGGAAGAAAGAATAGAAGCAGGCGATCCCGGTACAGGTGATGGCGAGTTGACATGTTGGGGCTTTAATCTGCCAGGTTGCGAAGGGTCTATTTATTCTATAAAGTATGCTGGATTTAGACCAGCATCTTCACCTGGAGCATTCGGACTTGGTATGGATTATTTCAGTTTTTGCTACTCAGGATTACAGATAGATACAGAGACAACGCCAGTAACATGTGATGCACTTGGATCTATCAATATCTTCAGTACCACTGATGAAGTCTATGAATATTCTTTAGATGGTATCAATTATTCTCTCAATGGGTTCTTTGACCAGTTAGATCAAGGTATCCAAGTACTCTATGTACGTGATAGTGATAACTGTACGACTACTGTAGATGTGACTGTAGAATTAGAGATAGAAGAATTACCTGATCCAATATTCGTCGAAGAAGAAATCTGTAATGGTCAGAGTTATACATATAACGGTGAGGTGTATACGGATGAGGGTATTTATCATCAGACTCTAAGTGCTGCTAATGGTTGTGATACGATATGGAATCTCACACTTACCGTACTCAGTACATCGTCAGAAGTATTAAGTGAGGAAATATGTGATGGTGAGACATTCGAATTAAATGGACAAAACTATTCTGTAGGAGGTGTCTACGAGCAAGTACTTAATACAGCACAAGGTTGCGATTCTATAATAGAAATTAATCTTACTGTAAATCCCATTACTGAAGAAGCTATCATGGCACAGATCTGCGAGGGCGAATCTTATAGTCTTAATAGTGAGACATATGTCAACTCAGGATTATATAGCCAGCAATTAATTAATAGTTTCGGTTGTGACTCTCTACTGTATCTTGAGTTAGAGGTACAGGGAATAATCTCAGAAATGGTATCTGCTCAGATCTGTACAGGGCAGACCTATATACTCAATAATGAGACATACACGGTAGGTGGAAGTTATACCCAAATGCTTACTAGCGAATCAGGTTGTGATTCTCTTATCAACCTGAACTTACAAGAGATAGAACCTACTGAAGAATCGGTTACTGCTCAGGTCTGTGAAGGAGAGACTTTCACACTTAACGGACTAAGCTATACGTCAGAAGGCACTTACATCCAAATGCTCACTAATCAAGCAGGCTGTGATTCACTTTTAACTTTAGTATTAGAATATACGGCTCCAAGTAGTGGAAATGTGTCAGAAGAAGTATGTGAAGGAAGTGAGGTCATCATTAACGGGATACAATATAATTCTGCTGGATCTTATTCTCAGAGTTTAGTAAGTACAGCCGGTTGTGATAGCTTGCTTAATATCACTATCTCTTTACTTCCCACTATAGAAACTTGTGAGAGTGTTATCATTAATGAAGGCGAAGTTTTCACATTAAATGGTGAGACTTATAATGCAGAAGGTACTTATGAGCAACTATTACAATCAAGCGATGGCTGTGATAGCTTAGTGATTATTAAAATTGAGGTATTGCCATTGTCTGTCGCTCTTGTGCATTATGATCTCAATGACTGTGCAGCAGGAGGCACAAGCTATGACGAATTTGTGCCTCGATATGACGAGGTACTTCAATGTGCAGAGATAACGGCGTCTATACTCAATAGGCCGAGTGGTCTTACGCATTCTTGTACACCAGGAGAAAGTGGATCTGGTATGTGTATCTCATCAGATCCTTCTTGTGATTATCAGAATGACTCAGAGCATCGTATGATTTTTGAAGTAGAAATTAATCCGACATCTGGTCCAGTTTCAATTTCAGAATTAAGATTCTTTGAGAAAGCGCCTATACGATATCAGTTTAATACTGGAGGTACTGGGCTTAATAATTTTCCTACTTTATACTCAGTCACTGTATTTAGAGATATGACGGTTATCTATACTGACGAGGCAGTCAATACGAATAGAGACTGGACACAACAATCTTTCAGTTTTAATGGCTTAGACCCATTCGTCTTTGATGAGTCGGGTACGCTTACGGTAGAGTTCTTGGCTTATTGTCCTATAGGCATTCCTTCTAATGTGTCAGCGTGGGATATAGATGAGCTCAGACTCTCGGGTTACTGTCAGTCTGATAATAATAGGGTAGTAGGTAATATAATGACGACCAGAGTAGAGCCCTTAGCTATGACTACTATAGGAGTAGAGAGCGATAGTGGATGGCGCTATTATGAATCTGATAATAATGGAGATTTTGCATTTGATACAGACTCTGATCAATATGCAGTTCTTATAGAACCTGTCAATAATAATGATCCCTTAAATGGTGTGTCTACTTTGGATCTGATATACATCCAGAAGCATATATTAGGCAGCCAAACCTTTGAGGGCTTTACGGACCTAATCGCAGCCGACATCAACAAGGATGACAAAGTCACGGCAATGGATCTTATAGAATTACGGAAATTGATATTAGGAGTATATGAAACCTTTCCTGATAATAAAAGCTGGCGTTTTTTAGAAGCTGGTAAAAGATATGCATCTATATCAGATCTTGATGACCAGATGATAATCACAGCTCTTGATGAGACGATCAACTTAGAAGCTGTAAAGATAGGCGATGTCAATCAGAGCCATCTACTTAATGTGAATAAATCAGAATTAGATTCCAGATCTATAGCTAGCTACAGACTTATTACTACAGAGCATAGAAATGATGACAACAAATTAGTAGTTACATTTATAGCATCTGAAGACATTCATATATCTGGATTCCAAGCAGCATTTAATGTAGGGAATTATAATGAGGTAAAGCTTGTCTCAAACCGTCTTGATATTGCAGAACACAATTATCATCTCAAGAAAGATGAACTTAGAATCGCGTGGTCAAGTCAAAGTCAGCTAATTAAAAGGGACGATGTATTATTCGAACTTGTAATCGGAGAGGAGCGTGGAGCAGCCTATATTGATATTGTCTCAGAATTTCCAAATGAGATATACCATGCACCGGACCTTATTAGTCAGTCTCTTATCATTCAAAAACAAAATGACTTCATAGATGCTGATCATACTGTAGAGCTTAGCATCCATCCCAATCCTTTTCATGATGTCGCTAAAGTGCAGATAGTCAGTAAGGAAAAAATAGCGACGAACTATGAATTATTAGATGTATCTGGTAAAGTAATCAATTCGGAATCTATCCTGTTGGAACAAGGTATAAATGAGATAGATCTTAATCGAACTGCTTTTCCAGGATCAGGCATTTATTATATAATTATTCATCGAGATCAATCTGTCTTTATAGAAAGGTTCATTATGTTATAAATGCTGTCGAGAGAAGTACTAACGCATATGCTGGGTGGTCTTAAAATTCATCTTACAAAAATCTTTGAAGGAAACAGATTATTAAGTTTATAATTTCATTCTCTTTTGGCGTAAGCCAAAAGAAGAACTGTATATGGTGGCTATATTATAGGATACGATCTATTCTTTCTCGAGCAAATGAGCAAGCTAAATAGAGACTCTAATTCATGATTTTCTAATGCAATACGAGATTTTTATATAATGTAAATTTTCTCTCATGCTCTCATGCCTAATCATTTCTCTACTACCATACCTATACAATTCCACCGTATCAAATTTCCGTGTCCATCCATTGGTTCATTTATTACTATCTCTTCTTTCCACTCTATGATATTGAAGCCTATTTCTTTTATGATATTGGATAATTGACGTGGTGGGTAGTACAGTTTCCAATGTTCTGATTTTTTAAAGTTAAGTGGTGATATCATAATTAGTTTTCCAGCTGGTCGCAGAACTCTATACATTTCGTTTAAGCCTACTTTGGGATTTTCTAATCGGTCAATTAAGAAACTATTCATTATTAAATGCTGGCTATTATCCCCGAAGGGGAGATTTTCTATTTTTGCTAAACCAAATTTTAAGTTAAGTAGGTGTTCTCCTTTTTTGGATTGTTGTTCTAAGCCTTTATCAGTCAGATCAATTGAGATTTCTTTGCCTTCTACCCAATATTCATTAGCACGTTTTAGCATTTGATAACTGTAGTCTATCCCCCAGCAAGCTGATTTTGGGTACTGTATTGCCAAGCTTGCGATCCACCTTCCCACACCACATCCCAGTTCCAGGATATTGTTTTTCTTATCTCTTGGATAATGTTTTTCTGCAAAATCATAGATTGGCTGAAAAGGGTATCTACCCCATAACTCATCAGCTATGTGTAATGCTGATTGTCGTACAACCATCTCATGATAACGTTCATAGATATCCTGTTGGAATTCAAGTTCTGTTTTTTGATGGAAGAATGGAATTCCCTTTCGTCTATATATCAAATCTTGCATGAGTAAACTATTTATATTCTTCTGTCGTAAGCGAAAGTAATAATAAATTGGACTTAGTATACTTATGTGGTGTAGTCGAGTCTTATCAATATTGCGATAAGTTTGTTACCTGTCCCTTTTATGTTTATCTCTTGTATTAGTTTTACTTATAGGTTTGTACTGCTTGTAAACAGAATCCTACTATATCTAATGCGATGATAACGTTTCACTCTATCAGTTGTATACTGTTTTAATAACAGTGTCAAAAGTGTAAGTGTATGTAACAAGAAACCAGATAAGGCTATAAATTTATTGCTTTTGATTTCTTTATATAATTTAAAACTTATATAGTTGACTACTGCAAATATTAATAAAAAACCAACACTTCCTGCTGTAGATATGCTTTCTAACTTTAGGATGTTTATGAATACCAATGTAGCAATGACAGTAATGAGTAATCCAATAGGTTGATTCCACTATTGAAAGTTAGTGAATTTATTTCAAAGGATTAAAGTCCCTTATAGGCAAGTTTGAAAGCGTCTGTATTGTCTTTTCGAAAGTCAGTGATTGTTTAATAGCTTAGCTTCGGCATACCTGTCAGCCACCATAGCTCGATATTGATCATACATATTTTAGATAATAATCTGCAAGATCTGATTTTATGCAAGTATCCGTAAATATAGATTCCGGTAAGTGTAGAATATTTTCAAGTGATTTATGGCATGTCACCAACTGATGTAAAAATTATGTTTGGTAAATATTCTTAAGAGTTTTTTGCTACATGAGCAGTATCTTATATCAGTGGACAGTAAAATGATTTCTATTGCGTTTGGTTGAGTATGTTGTTGATATAGGAACACAAATGTAACAGCTTGTGAAGGCCATGACATTTGTGTTCCATATTTTTCTATTTTAATTCAAAATCACTTTTCTGACTACAATTGCCCCGTCGCGAGTTTCAACATTAACAAAGAAGATAGAGGAATCTTTTGGTAAGTTAATATTAGTAGACGTAATAGGTGTATCATATATGTAGCTTGCCACCAAGCTACCAAGAACATCATATATTTTAATTGTAGCAATAGGACTGCTCTTTTTGGAAGTAACTACAATTGCTCCATTCGTAGGATTTGGATGTACCTCAATGCTATCATCATCTGTTAAATTGGGAATTGAAGAAATCAAGTCCTCCAACCGTAGTTCAAATGTTGAAGACACATCCATAAGCCCTGTTTTCACATATGCAATTCCATTTTTATCATCAGGTGCATAATACCAACCAGATTCTGCTGCTAGCCATTCCGTTAACGTCGTGTACTCTTGCATTGTAGTACCATCTACCTTCACTAATGCAGGCTTAGCTAAACTATGCACTTGGAACACATTATTTCTATCTTGTAATTTCCCATCATACTCTCCACACCTCCATACCTCCGTATTTCTTCCGCCAGTTGTAGAAAGTGCCCTTATTAATACCTAACTCTCTACTGATCTGTTCTACAGATCTTCCTGACTCATTTTCCTTGAGTGCCTTTATTATTTGGCTCTCTGTAAACTTTGTTTTCTTCATAACAGCTTAAATTTATAAAATTTGTTCATTTTTAAACTGTCTTATTTTTACGCAAGGCTACAATACCATGAGTTCTAATCGGGTTGATAGTTGGAAAAAATCTCAGGAGGCAATGAAAGTAATGTGTCTTCAAGACTTTATGCTTTTATTGAGGGCTGGCAAAATTCACTTGCTATTTCTTATAATTGGAAATTATGTGCTTTTCTTGTGGGTCAGTATTCGCTTGTAGCTAATGAATCATTGATATATGGAAGCTGCGGCGATGGCAGAGCTTCCATTATTTCACATGTTACATTCAGTTTCCTTTTACTATCTTCTGAACAGATATTCCATGACTTGATGTTATTTTGATAAAATAAATACCTGTTGCTAAATTCGACAAATCAATTACTTGCTGATTATCGTTTGAACTCTGTACCAATTCTCCATTGATATCAAAAACCGATTTTTCAATTATGTCAATTTTAGTGTCAATTTTGAGTAAACCTTTTGTAGGATTTGGAAACAAGTCTACTTTTATCTCAGGCTCTGACTCATATGTAGATGTAGACCGTTCTACAATCTCCACTTTAACCAGCGAAGCACCGCCAGCAAAGTAGATGTTACCTTCTTCATCAATAATATTATTATTGCCTGCATCGTAAAATGGATCGTCTAGAAATGTGCCTTCAGGTCCTAACAAATATCTAAAATTCAAATCGCCAGTATCCCAATCGAGCCCGTAATAATAATAATTACAGTCTTCTTCTTTCCCGCTGCAATAAACTGTATTCGAACCTTTGCTATAGGTAAGAACTCCATTCATGTTTATTTCATCATTCACCCAACTTATTTCAAATTGATTCAATTCTGTATTCCAATTTAGTTTTTGAACCCCTTTAAAATTATTACAGTCGTAACCAAGGAACCCGTTAAATTGAGCAATAGCTACATCGTAGCCATAAACAGATGGTGAATTTTCTATTGACTGAAATGTATTACTAAATGATTCTGCAGCAGGTAGTTGTATTGAACCGGCAAAACGAATATTCATTCCTGGAATACCTTGCCAATCGTCAGGGATTTCCCTCCAGAAGGCAACCAGATTGTTCTGATTATGTCCATCAGACATTATGACGAGTTGATCATTCCCTTCACCCCAGCCCATAAGGGTGGGGGTTGTACCACTCCCTTCTGCAAATGTTCCAACAGGGCCGTCTCCGACAAAATCATAAGGGACTTGCCAATCAATCGAAAGATCTTGTCCGTTCCAACCAAACTTAATCAATCGCTTATTCGTGGTGATGTAAAATGAATTATTTTCATCAATTGGAAAAGCATTGTGATTCGTTATTTCATCAGCCGTCGTACTAAATCTTAGGGTATCCAATAATTGGAAGTCTTGCGATATGATTCCAACTGTTCCATAACCTTCGTCTATATTGTTGTCACTATTGAAAACTAAATCTCCGTTATAATTTATACTGTAATGTTGCACTCTATTAATTCCATAGTCCCCAAAATTGAAAGTATCTAATACTATGATGTCAGAAAATATATCTGTAGTATCTGCATCCGACAGCTTAAATAGTCTTGTATATTGGTTATTTGAAGGATTATACTTAGGATCATAGGTAAACCATACTTTGTTTTTTGTCAATAGGAAATTCCATCCAAAGCTCTGAAAAGGATCAAAATCAATCCGCAAGCTATCAACAGTAACAATCTCATCACCCAAATCGACAAACTTAAATACGTGGGTAGAGTTGGAATAAAGTAATGCTCTATTACCGTTTTCATATTTCTCAGTCATGTACACCCAAGGGGAAGTTCCTCCTTGTATATTGCCCTTAAATACAGTTCTTAAACTATCTCCATCAAATGGACCTTTGATGCAGGTGGAGGATTGTGCATAATTATTCATGTGATAGATAGGCCATGGAGAATCTGCCAAAAAAGTATTTTGTGGAGGTTCGATTGGGCAAATCTGTCCTTTAACCTCATTTGTAAATAGTATTAGCACTAATAGAAATGCTGAAATATTTTGGAGTCTTTCCATAACTGAAAATTACGTATTTCTCTTCTATCTAACAATTGATATATATCAATTAATCATGTTGGATTTCTGATACGACTCAATGTTTCTGATGTCACACCGAGGTAGGAGGCAATACTTTTTAGACTTGCTCGCTTAATTATTTGTGGATGTTCATTTAGTAAAATTTCATATTTTTCTCTTGCAGAGTTCATTCTTAAAAAGGGAGAAATTTCTGCCATATTGATTAATGCTTCTTCTAATAGTTGTCTACCAACTAAATTAAACTCTGGATATTTTGTGTAGAGCATCATCAGATCTTTGTAAGAAAGCATAAGTACTTTAGAATTTTCAATAGCTCTGATTGACATGAAGGCTGGTGCTTGTTTGAGGAAAGATCGAACACCAACCACAATTTCGTTCTCCTTCCAAAACCAATTAATATATTCTTTATCGTTTTCATGATGAATACCTTCAAAAAGTCCATTCATTACAAATCCTATAAATTGATTTATCTCTCCTTTTTTTAAATAATATTGTCCTCTCGAAAATTCTTTTTGTATCAAAACTGATTGCAAATCAGAGAAGAAGCTATCAGATAATTGATTAAAACTTGATAGATTTTTTAGTGATTCTAAGTTCAAGATGTTGGTTTTAATTGAATGTAACGGATGATGATATCGATCGTCTCTGTGAGGAACGAACAGATATGATCTGATATCTAGTGTTATACAGAGTTACATTTCTATCACGTTTCCATTTAACAATTCAGCTTTAATTTTAATTCTTTCTCTTATTCCTATTGTATCTATTTTACTAATAGTTATTTTTCCAACTCTATCTTTGTTTTGGTTTACTAATATGTCATCAAAATAAACATAGGATTTTCTTATGTTGAATTGATTCGCTAAAAATACTTCTATTTCTATTGAATCAGTGGTGTTTAAATTTCTACCTACTATTACTTGTTTTGACCCATTTGGGAATTGCGAATACTTCATTAATTCGCCAACTAAAGTTGTTACTTCAGTTTTTAATTTTATTAATTCTTTCGAATTTTTGGTTCTAAATATACTTTGCCATTTAAATGCTTGCAGCTTGTTTTCATTCCTTATGATTAATTCATAGAAATCTCCATCAATTCCAATTCCTGTTTCAAGGCTAACAGGTTTACACATGAGTTGATCAATTTTGTCCTTTAGTAATTTGTATTGGTTATCTGTTAGTATTGATTCTCGATAAATACTTTCTCTCTTTTTCGATTCGATATTTCTGCGATTATCATATAGTTGTATTATTAAATATTTGTTCTGTTTCACCACTCTGATAGTATGATTAAACCAACCCCAACTATCAGATCCATGGTACTGTATTATTCCATCGAATTCAGAGAGAGGTACAAGTTCTTTTTCAGCACTTGAATTGTAAATATCACTTATCCACTTAATTTCTCTTTCATTGTGTTTATCGCAAAATTCTATTTCACTTGAACAAGAGAAAAAATTCACAGATAATAATATTGTAAGGTTTGAAATTGACAAACTCAAATACACTGATTGTTATATTGAGATAAGAAAAGAAAATAACTCTATCAAGTTTGATACTGTTAGGCACATTAGTCAAAAAATTGATTCATTAGGAATTTTAAGATACGAAGTGATTCAATACGAGGTTGATAGTGAAAAATACATTAATGAGACTTACTATACAAAAGACAAGATTGATTTTTTGACAACTACAAAGAGTGCAAACTTTAATGAATATTCAGAAGTGTTTTTTAATCAAAATCTTGAGATTGTTGAGCTACTGAGTACTGGAGATTATGAAGGTGAAATTGATACTTTAAAAATGTTTTATGATTATAGTTATTATAAGTCGAATAATGTTAAGACTCTAATTATGACTTCGGAGGATAATCTTTCAAGTCATTCAATAAACTACAACAAATCAAAAAACAAGATAAGCGAGTATACAACATACGAACAAGACACAGTCGAAAGAAAGAAATATATTTACTTTGAAGATAAGATTAAAAGAATAGAGGTTTTGAGAACAGTAGGAGATTCTTTAAGCACAACTCAATTCTATAATCAATCGGAATTAAACGATTCAACAATTGTGAGTAAAATCATTAATGGGCAGAAAATTACAACTCAGAAAACATACTTCAAATTTGACAAAAACGACAATCA
>CALLAG010000262.1 GCA_938002705.1 uncultured Saprospiraceae bacterium
GCTTAGAAGAATGATAGATCCATCTTCAGAGCCGGATCCAGATTATGCAACTAATCCAAATTTTAGGCTTGAAGATATTTTAGTTATAAGAAAGTATCCTGGCTCTGATGGACAACCATTATTAAATGACTTGAAGATATTCAGAGCATCTGAGATGGTTCTTATCCAAGCAGAAGCTGCAGCCGCATCAGGCGACTTAGCTGGTGCTGCAGGATTTATAAAGCAGATAAGAGATGCTAGATACGCCAGCGATCAGCCAATGCCAAATTACAGTTCAGAGTCAGCTGCATATAGAGGTATTATGGATGAAAGAAGAATAGAACTAGCACTTGAAGCTCATAGATACTTAGATCTTAAGAGGCTAGGAGCAAGAGCGGGAGTTACTGTTGATAGAGATCCTTTAGATTGTCAGATTAACAATTCATGTACATTTTCTATAAGTGACCATAGATGGACCTTACCTATTCCACAGGATGAGCTTAATGCAAATACAGTTATCCGAGAGCAACAGAATCCAGGTTATTAATCATTTATAGAATTATTAAATAGTAAAAGATGAAAAAAATAATATATAGTTTTTTCGTGATGGGTTTGATTTTTACATTATCCTCATGTGAAAAGAACGAAAATAAAATATTTGGTGGCGAGTTTTTACAGTTTGCCGGTCCGACGCAAGATTTCGCTTACGATAAGATCAATGATGGGGCAGGTATCCCAAGTGGTTTTCTTGTTAATTATGCAGGACCAAGTAAGAGTAACGCCATTAATTTTACATTCTCTATAGACCCAGAAAGTACAGCTATTGAGAATCTACATTACACCCTTGATGGCACTTCAGGTACTATCCCAGCTAACGAATTTTCAGGACAATTACCTATTACAATTTTAGATGATGAGATTAATCCAGGAGAGATCTTAAGTTTAATTATAACTATTGAGAGCACAGAGATAGATGTACTCCCAAGTTCTGCGACATCTACTTTTAATATTTCAGTATTATGTGATTCAGACTTGAATACAACTTACTCATATGTGAATACTGACTTATGGATGGGAGGTCCTTTTTCAGGCACAGGAGAGCTTACTGGTGAAGATGGTATTTATGATTTTTCAGATTTTTCTTTTGGATCTTGGGAAGGGGTTTATAATATAGATCCTCCTTCAGGAAGTCTAAAGTTTGTCGAGAATTGTGGAAATGTATCTTATACAGGCCTTGATAATTATAATGAATCTTGGGTAGTAGAAGAGATTATCGCTTCTGGAGGTCCAGAGTTTACTTTTAGATGGTCTAATACTTATGGAGAATTTGGTACAGTAACGTTAACTAAAGATGACGGTACTGATTGGCCACTTTTGAGGAATTAGAAGAAATTAGTTACATAGAATAATACATAAAATAGGATCACATTCGTGGTCCTATTTTTTTATATCCTATATCAAGAAGACATTAGGTTTAGTGATTAATATTTAACTTAGTGGAAACTATATACATATGGTAAAGCCTATTTTTATTTCACTCGCATTAATATTCTCTATAAGTCTAAATGCCCAGAATAGTAATACTATCAATAAGCAAGCGCTTAAGGAATTATTACTTGAGATAAAGCAAGATCAGGTCGACGCAGAAAAAAGGGTCAATGAGTATATGCTATCTAAGCACCTCGATAATGTCCAATCAGTAGTCGATGGTAATGAATGCAGGATTATCGATGTTGTAGATGGTGTACCCAAATATTACATTACTCATAATCAAGGAGCAGTGAGCTCAGTAGGCGTAGATCAGATGCGAGCAGGAGGTAGTCTCGATATCGATATTACTGGGATTAATTCCAATATAGCAGTATGGGATTCTAATCTTCCTAGAGAAACTCATCAAGAATTCGGGGATAGAATTACTAATAGGAATAGTATGACTGCCATAAGTGATCATAGCACTCATGTGACAGGAACTATTATAGCCGGTGGAGCCAACCCTAATGCTCAAGGATTTTGCTATAACGCAGAGATATCGGCTTATGATTGGATTAATGATACAGAGGAGATGATCTTAGAAGCGATGAGCAATAGTAGCCACCTTGTTTCTAATCATTCTTATGGAGTACCAGGAGGCTGGGTAGGGGATGTGTGGAGAGGTGATATATCTATTTCTGATCAGGAAGATTACAGATTTGGCTACTATGATAATGAAGCGGCGACATTTGATGGGATTGCTTATAATGCACCATATTATACCATAGTAACCTCTGCTGGTAATGATAGGAATAATATTGGAGACGGATCATTTCCGCCGGATGGACCATTTGATTGTATATCTGGATTCGGTACCTCCAAGAACTTGATTACAGTAGGCGCTGTCAATAAGTTAGGAGCGTTATATTCTAATCCCTCTGATATTGTGATGAGTAGCTTCAGCTCATGGGGCCCTCTCGATGATGGTCGTATCAAACCAGATATTGTAGCTCCTGGTGTAGCTATACTCTCAAGCGTCTCACAAGATGACTCTGCTTATGCACTTCAGAATGGGACATCTATGGCGTCTCCATGCGTGACTGGTACGGTAGCACTGATGAATGAATTATACTTCTCTCTTAATAATAGATACTTGACCTCTGCATCATTAAAAGCCTTACTCATACATACAGCTTATGAGTCTGGGTCGACATTAGGTCCAGATTATAGTTTTGGTTATGGTATGATTAATGCCGAGAAAGCTGCTTCATTAATTATAGATGAAGATGGGACTAATAACATCATCTTAGAGAGTTCATTAGAGTCAGGGGAATTTATAGAAATAGATCTATCTCCGATCCCCGACAAAAAAATGACCATAACTATTGCTTGGACAGATCCTGCAGGGATTCCAGTAGCAAGAAGCTTAGATCCAACAGATCTAATGCTTGTCAATGATTTAGACATTCAGCTTATAGATGAGCAAGGAGAGATAACACTTCCGTGGATACTTAATCCAGCTAATCCTAATGGACCCGCAACACGGGGTGATAACTTCAGAGACAATATCGAAAAAATAGAATTAAGTAACCCAAAGCAATTACTATATACACTGCGTATCGATCATAAAGGAGTACTGCAGTCAGGAAAACAAAATTTTAGTTTAATTATAGATTACGAATCAGAACAAGAGTCAGCAGAGAGAATATTTTGGGTTGGTGGAGATGGATCGTGGTCAGATGCTTCTCATTGGTCATTAACTTCAGGAGGGACTTCTGCTAATAAGATTCCCAGTATTAATAGTAAAGTCATCTTTGATATAAACTCCTTCCCAAGCGGTGATGGAGTTGCTATGATGGATCAGGATTTTAGTATAACAAGTCTATTAGGTTTGTCTGATTCTAATATATCTATAGACTTAGGCAATAATGAATTGAAGACTTCTGGGCCTTTTATTTACGGTGCCGATAACTTTAGTATTACGGATGGAAATGTAATATTTGAGAATGAGATAGCTGATAAAGTTTCCGTTATAAATGTCGAGAATACAGAAATGAATAATATGACATTTTCGTTTAGTGAGAGTAATAATGGTACTTGGAATCTTAGTTCTCAAGACCTTAGCTTAGAAGAACTGGCCTTAAGCGGAGGCGATTTGAATATTTCAGATTGTAACATCACAGCAAAGCATATAAGTTTTAATGGGGCTAATACAACATTTATAGACTTAGATAATTCTACTTTTATTTTCTCTGAGTCTCTAGCTATTAGCGCAGATATAAGTATGACAGAAACTGGCTCTAATGAATTTAGAGCTTCCACTGATTCAAGCCCTATTATCAGCATCGATAGAGATGTAGAATCAGACTTACGATTAGAAAAATGTAGAGCAACGATAGGCTCGGCTGGGGGAACTATTAATGAGCTTATAGTCTTAGAATCTGACTTAGAACTTAATAGTGATATAAATATCTCAGAATTAGAGATCTCGGGACCTTCATCATTGATATTAGATCCTAATACGACGATGTCTCTTTCGTCCCTTGTGGTCAATTCTTCACAAGCAATGGAAGTCTCCTTTCTTTCGACAAATTCTACCGAGAGAGCTACTGTATTCATCGACGGTAGAAGTAAGTTATGCTACGATTATTTAATAATCAATAATGTTGACTTATCTGGACAGAACTCAGTTAGTATAGGAGAATCCTCTACTCTCACTAATTCTGATAATTGGATATTGGGCAATTGTAACCAATTGTTGTTTGCAGATTTTACCCAAGACTACCTATGTGAGGACGGTCTATCTTATTTCATAGACATAAGTGACGGTGATGTTATTGATAGAGAATGGTATGTCGATGGAGATTTGGTATTTGGTACTGAAGTTCTTTATTATACATTTAATAACACGGGCAATCACGATATTGCATTAGTAATCACGGATGTTAACGGCAATCAAAGTGAATATACTGCGACTGTAGACATCCAATCAACTAATCTTCAGCCTAATACTGTGATCCAAAATGCCACACAACTTGCGAGCCAACAATTAGCATCTGGATACCAGTGGTTTAATTACGGATTGCCTATACCTGGCGCTACAGATAGAGTCTATCTTTATAATGGAAATCCTGGAATATATTGGGTATTAACTTTCGACGGTGTTTGTAATAGGTTATCATCCACAATTGATCTTGGCACAGCAACGGCTGACGTGGACCTATCCCGTCTTGATATCTCACCTAATCCATTCTCACAAGAACTTATTATAGACAGTAAGGATAACAGATTATGGGATGCAGTCAAGATATATTATATCAATGGACAATTAGTAGCTAACTATGAAGATGTGAGTCATCTTAAGATCAATACATCAGACTGGGAGTCGGGACTATATATTATTTCCATTAATAATGGCTCTGAGCTGTTAACTCGTAAACTATACAAATATGAATAGTCTTTATGCTATTTTGACCATGTTATTTTTCATGGTCCAGTTCACTATCACAGCCCAGACTGATAACGCCTTCAGGACTATCTCTGGAGATCAAGTTCTTATTAAGAATAATAACGCTACTGAAGGTGATCCTTATTTATTTAAAGCATGGAGCAATGCTATAATTATAGACAGAAATGGTAATGAGCTAAGTGATAATAAGCTCAACTATGATTGTATCAGAGAGACATTCATAATTAAGGATAATGAACAATATATCATGCTTGATGCATATAATTATTCTGAAGTTAATGTAACAACAGATGATGGGGTTACCAACTTTGTTAATGTATCATACGCAGGTGATGTGTTTTTTGCGGAATCCTTATATAAAGGTGCCAATGCAGATTTGTTAGTGAAACATGTCGCCAAAAAGAACTTCACTAATCGGAATAACTATAACGACGTGAGAACAATGTACACTATAGCCAAAAAAGCTAAATACTTTGTAAGGATAGGAACCGATATTTTCCCAATCGCTAAAAAAGAAAAAGATGTCCTTAGAGTACTAAAAAACAAAAATCTCAAGCCGTACATCAAAAAAAATAAACTTAAGGTTAAAAAAGATCAAGATCTTATCAAATTGATTGAATATTTTGATTCTTTAATATAAGTCTATTCTAATAGAAGTCTTTCACCATATATCTGCAGTTAAAAGAATAAAATTTGTTATATCAAAACTGGTATTTCGTCTTATACTTCAGTTTATTACCCAAATAATTAATAAAAAGTCGTCTAATTGACTTGAGGTAAATAATTTCTACTATTTTAGTATTAAATCAAACCAATTTTCAACTTTGACGTCTATGTACTTCAGTAATTTCTTACGAAATCCATTGTATGATTTACCATCTGAATGTACATTTTAAGATGTCCAACTAAATACAAAACTTTTTTAATAATCAAATCACATGCTATGAAAAAAGTATTCCTACTTTTTACACTTTTCTTTGCTTGTATCGCAATGTCCTTTGGCCAGAAGATGGTTACGGGTACTATTGTGGACAATGATGGGCTCTCAGTAATCGGAGCCAATGTTCTTGTTAAAGGAACAACAGTCGGTACCATCACAGATATTGATGGTTCATTTTCACTCAACGTCCCAGAGGGCAGCAACATGATTGTTGTTAGTTACACAGGTTTCGGAACTCAAGAGATTGATGTTTCTCAAACTTCTGGACCTCTTGACATCACCCTAGCTGCGGGAGAACTACTTGATGAAGTAGTCGTCACAGCAGGAGGACTTGAGAAAAACAAAGCTCGTCTCGGTTATGCTATTCAAAACGTAGATAGTGACGAACTTGTTAATGCACAAGAGGTTAATTTAGTTAATGCACTTAACTCCAAGGTAGCAGGAGTACAAGTCGTCAGTAGTTCAGGATCTCCTGGAGCATCAGCTAATATCCGTATTAGAGGTAACACTTCTGTTAATGGAAGTAACTCTCCACTATTTGTAGTAGATGGTGTGCCTATTGATAACTCTTCTACTGGTAACGGAACTGATGGAGTTGATCAATCTAACAGAGCCATAGATATCAATCCTAATGATATCGCATCAATGACAGTACTTAAAGGACCCTCTGCGACTGCACTATATGGTGTAAGAGCTGCCAATGGTGCCATAATCATTACAACAAAAAAAGGTTCTTCTGGAAAACCTAAAGTATCTATAAGTTCAAGTTACTCTATGGACCAGGTTAATAAGTTGCCAGAAAGACAATCTACTTATGCGCAAGGTCGTGTTACAGATGGTGTTGCATCTTACTTAGGACCAGCTACAGCTAATGGATTCAGTTGGGGACCTCGTATCTCTGATCTTGAGTTTGATGGCTCTGATAATCCTTTTGACAGAAACGGTACTTTAGTTCCAGTTGGAGAAGGTAATGGAACGCCGGCTAGAGTATATGACCCATATACATTTTTTGTTAATGGAACATCATTAGATTTCAATGCCAGTGTATCAGGCGGTTCAGAAGATCTACAATATTACATTTCAGCAGGTAGATTAAAAAGTAATGGTATAGTACCTAACTCAGAATTTGCAAGAAACTCTTTTAGAGTAAATGTATCAGCAGGAATCACTGATAAACTAAAAGGTGGTATGTCAGCAAATTATGTTACATCAGGAGGAGATAGAATCCAGAGAGGGTCTAACCTTAACGGAGTCATGTTAGGATTACTAAGAACATCACCTACATTCGATAACGGTAATGGCAAAGAAGGTAAGGAAGCAGCAGATGACGAGAGCACTTACGTACAAGAGAATGGAGATCAGAGATCATACAGAAACGGTATATATGATAACCCATATTGGACCGCTAATCGTAACCCATATACAGATGCAGTTAATAGAATTATAGGTAACACATACCTTACTTATAACTTAAATCAAGATATTAATATAACAGCAAAAGTCGGTGTGGATCAATGGATAGATGAAAGAGAAGGTGGTTTTGATATTCAAACGAATCCTTTCAGACCAGTATCTGGTTCAGTATTCCAACAGACTATTAATAACAGAGATCTAAATTTTGATTTAACGGCAAACTACAATACTAACCTTACTGATAATCTTACATTAAATGTTTTAGGTGGGTATAATGTATTCCAAACAAATAGATCAAATGAGGGAACATTCGGTACTTCACTTGCTGTTCCAGGATTCTTTGATATAAGTAACGCAACTGATATACTTGGATCTAACCTGATTTCTCGTAAGAGATTATATGGTGTATATGGTACTGCAGACTTCGGATTTAATGACTACTTATTTGTTAACCTAACAGGTCGTAATGATTGGTCATCTATATTACCCGTTGATAATAATACATTCCAGTCATACTCGGCTTCTATGGGTTTAGTAATCACAGAATTATTAAATGTTAACGCTAATGTTATCGATTACGGTAAGATTAGAGCAAGTTATGGAAAAGTGGGTAATGATGGAGGTAATGCCTTCATATATGCTACACAGAATGTATTCGAGCAAGCAAGCGTTGGTGGTGACGGATTTATCACTCCGGTTTCATACCCTAATTTTGGATTGAATGCATTTGAAAGATCTAACCTTCTTGGTAATGCAACATTGAGACCAGAGGCGACTAAGACCTTTGAAGTAGGTGCAGAATTAAGCTTTTTAAAAGGGAGATTTGGTGCTGACATCACATATTACAGCTCAAGATCAGAAGACGTAATAATCGCTACACAGATATCTGCGGCAACTGGATTTACTAATCTAGTGCAGAATAGTGCTGTAATTACTAATTCTGGAATAGAATTAATTATAGATGGTACTCCGATTAAGAGATCTAATTTTAGTTGGGATTTTGCTATCAACTTCACACAATCAGAAAATGATGTAGAAGAGCTTGCTGAAGGCGTAGAAAGTGTATTCTTAGATGGTTTCGTAAGTACATCTGCAGAAGTGGTAGCAGGTCAGCCTTTTAGTGCTTTATTTGGTACTGGATGGCAGAGGACTGATGATGGAAGAGTGGTCGTAGGTCAAGATGGATGGCCACTTGCTGATCCTAACAGAAAAGCACTTGGAGACCCTAATCCAGATTGGACTGCAGGTTTCAGAAATACTCTAACTATGGGTAGCTTTACTGCTTCTGCACTATTAGATATAAGAAGTGGAGGTGATATGTGGTGTGGTACATGTGGTATAATGGATTACTTTGGTACATCTGCACAATCAGCTGATGAGAGAGAAGACGTAGTTGTCTTTGATGGGGTAATCAATACAGGTACAGAAGATGAGCCTGTATACGTAGAGAATAATACTGCGGTTGCACTTGGTTCAGCTGATGAGTCTGCGTCATACACATCTTTCTACAGAGTTAGAAATGGATTTGGAGGTATAAGTGAGATGAGTATTTTTGATACATCATGGTTAAGGTTAAGAGAGTTAACATTGTCATACCAGTTACCTGCTAATATATTAGGTACATCATTTGCTGGTGGTTCGATTTCTCTTACAGGACGTAACCTTTGGTTAAGTACTGATTATCCAGGAATAGATCCAGAAACAAATCTGACTGGTGATTCTAACGGTTATGGATTAGATTATTTTAATATGCCTAACACTAAGAGTTATACAGCGACTGTAAGACTTAATTTCTAATTAAAAATTTGAATTAAATGAAAAATATAAAATATATACTTTATATCCTGTGCTCACTTTTCTTGTTTTCATGTGAGGATAGTTTAGAAGAAGTTAATATAGATCCGAATAATCCAACTAAGGTTACACTTAACCTTTTGTTACCCGATCTACAAACACAAGCAGCATTCAATGAAGGTACTAACCCTAATAGAGTGGCAGGTATCGTCACACAGCAGCTTATCGGTCTTGATGCACAACAGCTAGGTTACAATGGATATATACTTAATTCCAGTACAATGAATAACTATTGGAATACTGGCCTTTATGCAGGGGCTCTTCGTGGTGCAGATGTTATTATTAATGCATCTGCTGATAGACCATTTTATGGATCTGTAGCTAAAATTTATATGGCCAATGAATTGGGTAAAGCAACTTCTATGTTTGGAGATATGCCTTATTCTCAAGCATTCCAAGGTACGGATAATCTTAAGCCAGCTTATGATACGCAAGAATCTATCTATAATTCTGTACAGACACTTCTTGATGAAGCTATCTCAGAATTAGCAGCTGGTTCTGCTGGGTACTTCGGAGGTGATCTCATCTTCGATGGAGATGCTGATAGTTGGACTAAAGTTGCTCGTGGACTTAAGGCCAGATATTACCTGCAGACATCCAAAAGAAATGGAGGAGATTTCCAGAATGCCTTAACTAATGCTTCTATGTCATTTACTTCTAACGAAGAAGCATCAGGTTTCAAATTCGGAACCAGTGAGACGGCTAACTGGGCTTTAGCTAAGTTTGGAATTGAAAGACCATCTACATTAGGGGTTGATCCATCATTTGCAGAGAGTCTTAATGATGACCCAAGACAAAGTCTCCTGACTTCGTTTGACGGTACTCAGTGGACGTTTTTTGATGGTGCTGAAGGTGACCTTGTTTGGGGAAGATCTGATGCTACAGTACCTATCATATCTTATGTAGAATTGAAATTTATTGAAGCAGAAGCTCTGGCTCAGACTAATGGTGACGGATCAGCTGCACTCAAAGCGGCGATAGATGCAAGTATGGCATTAACAGGTGCTGTAGATACAATTGATTATGCAGTCAATGCAAGTGCAGATGCTAGCGTAGAGAATATTGTAACTGAAGCATATAAAGCTTACTTCGGTTTTAACTTCCATGAATCATGGTCTAACTGGAGAAGAACAGGTTTCCCTGCGTTAACACCTTCTGCGGCATGTGGTGATAATGGATTTAACCCTACATGCTCGGTACCGCAAAGATACCTATATGCTGAAAGTGAAAAACAAACTAATAGCGAAAATGTCAACGCAGCTATAGCATCACAGGGCGGAGAACTATTAGATGATGTGCTTTGGGTCTTCGAATAATGTTAGAACGATAATATCAAAGTGAGGAATCGATTATATAAAATTATGAAAATGACGCTGACAGTCTTTACTGTCTTTGTATTCCACTATGGAATATACGGGCAGGTAGGAACTGGTTTGGAGAATAGCCTCGGTATTACTGAAGGTAATCTCAGAAACGGTACCGGCTTAAGGCCTATAAATACTGAAAGCTATAAGACATATATCGGTTCCTCTCTTTTGTTTGAAAATAATAAGCGAGGATATATAAAATTTAGAAAAAGTGATTCTTCTAAGGAATTCATGCTCAACATAGATCTTTTAGGTAATTTTTTGAATGTCTATACCGACTCAGATATCTCGATTCCACTGATACATATTGATACCATATATATGTACGAAGGTTTAGTGAAAGAAAAGTTTGTTCCGGTAATAATAGAGGATCAAGAACTATGTGGCAAGATTCTTATCTCTGACGAATTTGATGTAATCAAAGTTTATTCAATCAAACTACAGAAACCAAATTATAATGTTGCCTTAGATCAAGGAAGTAGCCTTCCTAAAATTATAAGATCAGAGAACTATTATATATTATCAGGAGGGGAGTATATCAAGCTTCCATCTAAAAGTAAAAAACTCAATAAAATCAAGCAAATTGATAAAAGACTTAAAAAGTTTGCAACCAGCAAATCAAGGTCTCTTAACTCTGATGCTGACGTTATTGCTTTTTTTGGAGACTATTTTAAAACTATAAATTAAAATTTTTAACATGATAAAATCTTTAATATTTAATAAATATTTCCTTTTCGCTCTTGTGAGTTCACTAATTTTTGTCTCTTGTACAGACGAAGAAATCGTGAATAAAGCTGAGGAGGAACTCATAACTAATAGAGGGTCGATAGTCAATATCGCCAACGTAACAGGAGGTTTCTTTAATCTGTTAGATAAGGAAAACACTGCTGTATCTTTTGATCTATCTACTGCAGGAGAAAGTGTATCTAATATAATCGTATACAAATCCTATAATGGTGGTGATAGAGTAGAGCACGCTATAGTTGATCCGGTTTCAACTTTAACAGTTAGTTTACAAGATGCTATAAGTGGTCTCGGGATTACACTCGATGATGTAAATGTTGGTGATTCTTTCAATTTCTCATTTGAATCTGAGACACCAAGTGGAACTTACAAATCAGGAAATTCATTAGACGTACCCGCTAGTTGTCCTTCAGATTTAGCAGGAACATACAGTTTTACAACAACCGCTACATCTACCGATGGATGTTGTCCTGACCCTCTTCAGAACTCAGGTGAGATCGTTATAGAGGGAGAGAATGGATCTTATACACTCTTGGATGTTACTGCTGGAATATATTTTATGTGGTATGATATATACGGCATTACGATGGTAAGCGAGACTGATGGTTCTCTTTCCGTTCCTATCAGAAATGTATGTGGTACGATTTCAGGCTCTGCTCCTGAACCTTTTGGTACAGATTTCGTCGTAACTGGTTCAGTCGATGATGATGGAGTCATAACTTACAATTGGTCTAACGGTTACGAGGACCAGGGAGAAGTTGTACTTACGCCTATGTAATAAAATAAAGTTTAATAATATTCATGAAGGACCATTCTTATGCGGATGGTCCTTTTTTTGTATCAATATGAACAGTAAAATATAGAATTGCATCAGAACATATTAAATAATTATTTAATATATTGCTGTCTATATGATAACAGATTCACTAATTAAATTTTTAGATTACCTACAATACGAAAAGAGATACTCTTCTCATACGATAACTTCGTACAAGAATGACATATCTCAATTTGCCTTTTTTATAGCTAAGACATATTCGGATGCACCTATGAAGGATATTGGGCATAATCATATCAGATCATGGATGGTGGAGTTAGTCGGCAATAATATTTCTGCTAAATCTATCAATAGAAAAATTTCTTCGCTAAGGTCATTTTATAATTATTTACTCAAGCAAGGAGTCGTTTCTAAGAACCCTACATTGAAAATAGTAACTCCAAAGATTCCAAAGCGATTGCCAGAATTCGTGCAAGAGAAGAATATTGAGCAAGTTTTCGATAATATCATTGACGGTGACTTTGAAGATTTTCGCAATAGGCTAATCATTGAATTCTTTTACTCGACAGGTATACGTCGTGTAGAATTAATTAATATAAAAGACAATGATATAGACACATCAGCCTGTTCTATTAAGGTTTTAGGAAAAGGAAATAAAGAACGTATTATCCCACTATCACAAAGTCTATTACGCCGTATCGAAAAGTATCAAGAATTGAGAAGTGCTTTTTTCGAAGATCGGCAATTCTCAGATAATTTGTTTGTTACTGCTAAGGGAGCCCAGATGTATCCTAAGTTCGTCTATAATATTGTTAAGAAATATCTGTCTGCGGTCACAACATCTTCCAAGCGGTCACCCCACATCTTAAGACATACGTTTGCTACCCATATGATGAATGGGGGAGCAGATCTTAATGCAGTGAAAGAACTTCTAGGACATGCTAATCTTGCAGCCACTCAGATCTACACACATAACTCTATAGAAAAGCTCAAAGAAGTCTATAAAAAGGCTCATCCTAAGTCTGAGAATAAATAATTAAAATATTTTGCTTAGACTATTTACATATATTGGAAAAATATCTATTTTTGCATTCGCTTTGAAGAAAGTGTGACAATTTAATCTTATGCCGATGTAGCTCAGTTGGCCAGAGCAGCTGATTTGTAATCAGCGGGTCGGGGGTTCGAATCCCTCCATCGGCTCACTGCATTCGATAATTGTGGGGAAGAGCGGGGGTGCGCCGAAGTTGGAGAGTCGGGACAGACTGTAAATCTGTTGTTTAGGCTGAATAGGTTCGAATCCTATCACCCCCACAACAGTTTTTATTTGAAATATTATGCGGAAGTAGCTCAGTTGGTAGAGCATCAGCCTTCCAAGCTGAGGGTCGCGAGTTCGAGTCTCGTCTTCCGCTCCACTTTACTACAAAAGGTATTAGCCGATGTAGCTCAGTGGTAGAGCACCTCCATGGTAAGGAGGGGGTCGCTGGTTCAAATCCAGTCATCGGCTCTTATTATTTCTACATGTGATTTAATAATTTTTTGTAAGTATATAATTAATCGTTTTTAAAATAATTGAATAATGGCTAAAGAAACCTTTCAAAGGACCAAACCCCACGTAAACATTGGTACGATTGGTCACGTAGACCATGGTAAAACAACTCTAACTGCTGCAATAACTTTTGTTCTCTCAGAAGCTGGTCTGTCTAAAAAAGTAGATTATGATGCAATTGACGGAGCACCTGAAGAAAAAGAAAGAGGTATTACCATTAATACAGCACACGTTGAGTACGAAACTGCTAACAGACACTATGCACACGTAGATTGTCCTGGTCACGCGGATTATGTTAAGAACATGGTTACGGGAGCGGCACAGATGGATGGAGCTATACTTGTAGTTGCGGCTACAGATGGTCCTATGCCTCAAACAAGAGAGCATATCCTACTTTGTCGTCAGGTTGGTGTTCCTAAGATTGTGGTTTTTATGAATAAAGTTGACTTAGTCGACGATCCAGAAATGCTTGAGCTTGTTGAGATGGAAGTAAGAGAACTACTTTCTCAATATGAGTTCGATGGTGATAACGCTAAAATCATACAAGGTTCTGCTATCAAGGCTCTTGAGGGAACTGAGGATGGTAAAGCAAGAATCATGGAATTGATGGATGCAGTTGATTCTGATATTCCTGAGCCAGTAAGAGATGTAGATAAGGATTTCTTAATGCCAGTAGAGGATGTATTCTCTATTACAGGTAGAGGAACTGTTGCTACAGGTAGAATAGAAAGAGGAGTAATCAATACAGGTGATCCAGTTGAGATCGTAGGTATGATGAAAGACGATGAGAAAGCATTAACATCTACAATAACAGGAGTTGAGATGTTTAGAAAAATACTCGAAAGAGGAGAAGCTGGTGATAACGCTGGATTACTTCTTAGAGGTATAGAAAAAGAAGCTATTAAGAGAGGAATGGTTATCGTTAAGCCAGGATCAGTTAAGCCACACAAGAAATTTAAGTGTGAGGTTTATGTATTAGGTAAGGACGAAGGTGGAAGACACACACCATTCTTTAACGGTTACAGACCACAGTTTTACTTCAGAACAACAGATGTTACAGGTGATGTAGTATTACCAGACGGAGTTGAGATGGTTATGCCAGGAGATAATGTAACTCTTGAGGTTAACTTACTTAACAAGATTGCGATGGAGAAAGGATTACGTTTTGCGATCAGAGAAGGTGGTAGAACAGTAGGTGCAGGTCAAGTGACTGAGATCCTCGAATAAGAAGTTCATTCGAAATAATATAAATATTATAGAAATTAAGCACCCGTACTGGGTGCTTAATTTTCTGCATTATAGAAGTTTTATTTTAAATAAAGATTGGAGATTTTCCCAATCGAATAATAGGGGAGTAGCTCAATTGGTAGAGTGGCGGTCTCCAAAACCGTAGGCTGCGGGTTCGATTCCTGTCTCCCCTGCAATAGAAAAAATGTTATGAACGACATAGTATTATACATTAAAGAAAGTTATAACGAGCTGATACACAAAGTGACATGGCCTTCTTGGCCGAACCTGACAAGTAGTTCAGTATTAGTAGTAGTAGCAAGTGCAATATTAGCATTACTGATATTCGCTATGGACACGGTATCTAAAGGGGTACTAACTCGTATTTACGATCTATCGTTTTAATTGAATATAATAATTGGAAATTACGACTATGTCTGACGAAAAAAGATGGTATTCCTTAAGAGTCATCAGTGGAAAAGAAAAGAAGATCAAGGAATATATCGAGCTTGAATTACAAAGAAATAAATGGACAGACTACATTACCCAAGTATTAGTCCCTTCTGAAAAAGTTTATAAAATCAGAAACGGTAAGAAAGTAATCCTCGAAAGAAATATCTTACCGGGTTATATACTCATAGAAGCAGTACCGAAGAAGTTTTCAGGAGAAATTATAACGGCAATTACTAATGTTCCCAATGTAATCCATTTCTTAGGGAGGAACAATCCGCTCCCTATGAGACAGTCAGAAGCTAATAGAATGTTAGGGAAGGTTGATGAATCTCAAGAAGTTGGAGAGTCAATGTTGGAGCCTTTCATAGTAGGAGAAACTGTCAAGATAGTAGATGGACCTTTCAATGATTTTGTAGGAGACATCAAGGAAGTTAATGAAGAAAAGAAAAAGCTTAAAGTAATAGTTAAGATTTTTGGTAGAGGGACAGAGGTAGAGCTTAATTTCATGCAAGTAGAAAAACAATAACAAAATACATACTTAATTAATCATAGCCATGGCAAAAGAAGTAGACGCGTTTATAAAGTTACAAGTTAAAGGAGGAGCAGCTAATCCATCTCCACCAGTAGGACCAGCATTAGGTGCTAAGGGAGTTAACATAATGGAATTCTGCAAAAGATTTAATGCAAAAACAGAAGATAGAAGAGGAAAAATTTTACCTGTTCAGATTACTGTTTATAAGGATAAGTCTTTTGACTTCGTAATTAAAACAACACCAGCTGCTGTACAATTATTAGAAGCAGCTAAGCTCAAGAAGGGATCTCCAGAATCTAACAGAAACAAAGTAGGTTCTGTGACTTGGGATCAAATCAAAGCAATAGCAGAAGACAAAATGGAAGATCTTAATGCTTTCACTATGGAATCAGCTATGAAAATGCTCGCAGGTACAGCAAGAAGTGCTGGAATCACTGTCAAAGGTGATGCACCTTGGGCGAATAACTAAGAATAATTTCAATTTTTCTAATTAAATAAAGGGAGTCTTAATAAGACGTCTGAACCTTACAATAAATTATGGCGATATCTAAAAAAAGAAAAGCAGCCAATGCAAAAGTAGATCCTGATAAGCTCTATGATCTTGCAAGTGCTATGGCTCTTGTCAAAGAAGTCAATACAGCTAATTTTGATTGCTCAGTAGATCTGCATGTCAGATTAGGTGTAGATCCAAGAAAAGCTGACCAAGCTATTAGAGGCACTGTAACCTTACCGAACGGTACAGGTAAAACCAAAAAAGTCCTCGTATTATGTACACCAGATAAAGAAGAAGAAGCAAAGGCAGCAGGTGCTGACTATGTAGGTCTTGATGAGTTCATCACTAAGATCCAGCAAGGCTGGACTGATATAGATGTCATCATAGCTGCTCCTAATGTAATGGCACATGTCGGTAAGGTAGGTAGAATTTTAGGACCAAGAGGTCTGATGCCTAATCCTAAGTCAGGAACAGTAACGCCAAATATCGGCGCTGCAGTAGAAGACGTTAAAGGAGGTAAAATAGCATTTAGAGTAGATAAGTATGGTATTATCCATAGCTCTGTAGGAAGAATCCAATTCTCCGCTGAGAAATTAGCTCAGAATGCCAATGAATTAATTAGTACTATCGTTAAGCTTAAGCCAAGTTCAGCGAAAGGCGCATATATTAAAACTATAAGCGTTGCGAGTACTATGAGTCCAGGTATTAAGATCGAAAATAAATTTTAACAGCTACCCACCCATTAATAAAGAAAGAAATGAAAAAGGAAGATAAATCTTTAATAATAGAACAGCTTAAAGAAAAATTTGCTGAGAACAATTTTTTCTATATCACTGATGCTTCAGGAATTACAGTTGAGCAAGTCAACAAATTCAGAGGTATGTGTTATGAGAAGGAAGTGGAGATGAGAGTTGTTAAAAATACACTTGTACAGAAAGCATTAGAAGCTGTTGGTACAGATGGACAATATGATGAGTTGTATAGTAGCCTTAAAGGCCCAACTGCATTAATGTTCTCTCAGACAGCTAATCTACCAGCTAAACTGATCGAAGAATTTAGAAAAACGAATGAAAAACCGCTTGTAAAAGCGGCTTATATAGATTCAAGTATCTTCTTAGGAGATGAGTCACTCAAAGGACTCGCAGCATTGAAATCTAAAGAAGAACTTATCGGTGATGTTATCGCTCTCTTACAATCACCTGCTAAAAATGTTATCTCTGCTCTTAAGTCAGGAGGATCAACAATTGCAGGTCTTGTTAAAGCATTAGAAGAGAAAGGAGCATAATTAATGAATGTGGCTTCCAAGCTAATCGCATCTTTTTAGGTGTAATTATTTTATAATATATTTAAATTTAAAACTCATGGCAGACGTAAAGTCAATTGCAGATCAATTAGTCGCTCTTACTGTTAAAGAAGTAAACGAATTAGCGACAATTTTAAAAGACGAACATGGAATCGAACCAGCTGCAGCTGCTGTTGCAATGGCTGCTCCAGGCGCAGGTGGCGGTGACGCTGGCGGTGCAGAGCAAACTGAATTCTCTGTTATTCTTAATTCTGCAGGCGCAGCAAAGCTTGCTGTAGTCAAAGAAGTTAAAAATCTTTTAGGTCTTGGACTTAAAGAGGCTAAGGAACTTGTCGATAGTGCTCCAGCACCTGTAAAGGAAGGAGTTGCTAAAGATGAAGCTGAATCAATTAAAGCTGCTTTAGAAGCTGCTGGAGCTGACGTTGAATTAAAATAACGTTACTCTTAAGCTTTTAATGATAGGTTCTTTAATCTAAATAAAAAGTACAAAGCTTAGTCACTGCTTGCAGTGGCTAAGCTATACCTATATATGGTAACTACTTTTTATACTTGTATTGAATTTTTTTATCCTTTTTTATAAAAAACAGATATGGCTACAGTTCAGGCTATCGAAAAAAACTCACAAATCAGATATAGCTTCGGAAAGGCTTCTTTGACAGACGCATACCCTGATTTGCTCGAGATACAGATCAAGTCATTTATGGAGTTTTTTCAATTAGAAACGACTCCAGAGAATAGAGGTAATGAGGGACTCTTTAACGTGTTTCAGGAGAATTTCCCAATTACAGATGCGAGAAATATTTTCGTATTAGAATTTTTGGACTACTTCGTTGATCCACCGAGATATAGCATCAGTGAGTGTATGCAGCGAGGACTCACATATAGCGTACCCCTAAAGGCTAAATTGAGACTGTCTTGTAACGATGAAGAGCACGTAGATTTTCAGACAATTGTACAAGATGTTTTCTTAGGTAATATACCTTACATGACACCTAAAGGTACCTTTGTTATTAATGGTGCCGAGAGAGTGGTAGTATCTCAGCTACACAGATCCCCAGGTGTATTTTTTGCACTTAACTTTCACCCTAACGGATCTAAGATTTACTCAGCAAGAGTAATACCTTTTAAGGGTGCTTGGATGGAATTTACAACAGACATTAATAATGTCATGTTTGCATATATAGACAGAAAGAAGAAATTCCCTGTCACAACTTTACTTAGAGCCATAGGATATGATTCTGATAAGGATATTCTCGAAATATTCGGACTATCAGAAGAAATCAAAGCTGATAAAAAGACACTTAAAAAAGCAATAGGAAGAAAACTCGCAGCAAGGGTCCTTAAGAAATGGAACGAAGATTTCGTAGATGAGGACACTGGTGAGGTTGTAACTATAGAGCGTAATGAAATCATATTAGAGAGAGATGATACATTGGATGAGGAGAACATTGTCCTGATTGTTGACTCTGATATTGATTCTATTATACTTCAGAAAGAAAATGTTGAAGGTGAAGAGCTAAAGGATTATAGCATCATCTATCAGACACTTCAGAAAGATCCATCGTCTTCAGAGCTAGAAGCCGTAACTCAGATCTATAGGCAACTGAGAGGAACTGATCCGCCCGATGAGGAGACAGCGAGAGGTATTATAGATAAGTTATTCTTCTCAGATAAGAGATATAACTTAGGTGAGGTAGGTCGATATAAAATAAATAGAAAATTAGGTTTAGATATAGATCCAGGTAACCTTGTCTTGACAAAGGATGATATCATCGAGATCATCAAGTATATTGTTGACTTAATCAATCAGAAAGCAGAGCTTGATGATATAGATCACTTGAGTAACAGAAGAGTAAGATCAGTAGGAGAGCAATTATATTCTCAGTTTGGTGTAGGACTTGCAAGAATGGCAAGAACTATAAGGGAAAGAATGAATGTAAGAGATAATGAGGTATTTACACCTATAGATCTTATTAATGCAAGAACTTTATCATCGGTAATTAACTCATTTTTCGGAACGAGTCAATTATCACAATTCCTCGATCAGACGAATCCTCTTTCTGAGATTACGCATAAGCGTAGGATCTCAGCATTAGGACCAGGTGGTCTCTCAAGGGAGAGAGCAGGTTTTGAGGTAAGAGATGTTCACTATTCTCACTATGGTAGATTATGTACTATTGAGACACCGGAGGGACCTAACATTGGACTGATATCTACACTCTGTGTATTTGCCAAGATCAATAAAATGGGTTTCTTAGAGACACCATATAAGAAAGTAAAAGGTGGTATAGTAGATCTAAAATCTCCTATCGAGTACTTGAGTGCTGAGGGTGAGGATCATAAGAAAATTGCACAGGCCAATGCTATCATATCAGAGAAAGGCGCTTTTGTAAATGATAGGATAAAGTGTAGAGATCATGGTGACTTCCCAGTACTGGAACCATCAGAGATTGAATATATGGATGTAGCACCTAACCAGATTGTAGGTGTGTCAGCTTCCCTCATACCGTTCTTAGAGAATGATGATGCCAATAGAGCCCTGATGGGATCTAACATGCAACGTCAAGCTTTACCATTAGTAAGGCCAAGAGCACCGATTGTAGGTACAGGTATAGAGCAGAAAGTAGCACAGGATTCACGTATATTAATTAACGCTGAAGGAAAGGGTGTTGTTAATTACGTAGATGCTGAGAAGATCGTTATTGAATATGATAGATCAGACGAGGAACAGTTAGTCTCATTTGAGAGTAATATAAAAACGTATGAGCTTGTTAAGTTCAAAAGAACCAATCAAGGTTCTACGATTAACCTGAAGCCTATTGTCAAAAAAGGTGATAGAGTTAAGAAGGGAACTTTACTTTCTGATGGTTACGCAACTGAGAAAGGTGAATTAGCCTTAGGTCAAAATCTATTGGTCTCATTCATGCCTTGGAAAGGGTATAACTTTGAGGATGCCATTGTACTTTCTGAGAGAGTTGTAAGAGAAGATGTATTCACATCACTACATATAGAAAGTTACGAATTAGAAGTAAGAGATACCAAGTTAGGAGAAGAGGAACTGACTAATGATATTCCTAACGTATCAGAGGAAGCCACTAAGGATCTTGATGAAAATGGTATCATCAGATTAGGAGCTTGGGTTAATGAAGGCGATATCATCATCGGGAAGATTACTCCTAAAGGAGAATCAGACCCTACTCCAGAAGAGAAGTTATTGAGAGCGATATTCGGTGATAAAGCAGGTGATGTAAAAGATGCATCTCTTAAAGCACCTCCATCAACGAAAGGACTTATTATCAATAAGAGATTATTCGCGAGAGCTAAGAAAGATAAATTCCAGAAAGTACAAGAGAAGGAATTACTATCTAAGTTAGAGGACACTCACTCTGTCGCATTGAACGAGCTTAGAACAACACTAATAGATAAGTTACTTAACCTCGTAAAAGGTAAGGGTTCTGAAGGTGTAAAGAGTATCTATAATGAACCACTTATCGCTAAGGGGTCTAAGTTCTCTACTAAGTCACTAAAAGAGCTTGACTACTCACAAGTAGATTATACTAATTGGACTAAAGATGATAAGACGAATAAGTTAATAGCTTCATTACTCCATAATTATAGTATAAAAGTAAATGCTGAGGTAGGAAGATATAAGAGAGAGAAATTCAATATCAGTATCGGAGATGAACTACCAGCTGGAGTTCTTAAGTTAGCTAAAGTTTATTTAGCTAAAAAGAGAAAACTAAAAGTAGGAGATAAGCTCGCAGGACGTCATGGTAACAAGGGTATCGTATCCAGAATAGTAAGACAAGAGGATATGCCATTCTTAGAGGATGGAACACCAGTTGATATCGTACTTAACCCATTGGGTGTACCTTCAAGGATGAACTTAGGGCAGATATTCGAGACCGTTCTTGGATGGGCAGGTCAGAAGCTCGGTGTTAAGTTTGCTACTCCAATTTTTGATGGAGCTTCATTAGAAGAGATAGATGAATTCGTGACAGAAGCAGGTCTTCCATCATTAGGACAGACGTTCTTATATGATGGTGAGACAGGTGATAGATTCCACCAGGAAGCTACCGTAGGTATCATCTACATGCTTAAGTTATCTCACATGGTTGATGATAAGATGCACGCAAGATCTATAGGACCATACTCATTGATTACACAACAACCATTAGGTGGTAAGGCACAGTTTGGTGGACAGAGATTTGGTGAGATGGAAGTGTGGGCTCTTGAGGCATTCGGAGCAGCTAATATATTACGAGAGTTACTGACTATTAAGTCAGATGATATAATAGGAAGAGCTAAGGCATACGAGGCTATAGTGAAAGGTGAGAACCTTCCAGAGCCAAGTATCCCAGAGTCATTCAATGTATTAATACATGAGCTCAGAGGATTAGCTCTTGATGTTAAGTTTGACTAATAAGAATTAGTCTTTAGATTATTAATTGAAAATCGTTTTTTAAAAAACTTTATAATATGGCTTTTAGTCGACATAACGAACCACAGCAAAAAAGTTTTGAGTCTATAACTATATGCTTAACATCACCTGATGATATCTTAGAGAGATCATTCGGGGAAGTACTCAAACCTGAGACGATTAACTACAGAACTTATAAGCCAGAAAGAGATGGCTTGTTTTGTGAAAGAATTTTCGGTCCAGTAAAGGATTATGAGTGCTATTGTGGAAAGTATAAGAGAATCAGATATAAGGGTATAGTATGTGATAGATGTGGTGTAGAGGTCACCGAGAAGAAGGTGAGAAGAGAGAGAATGGGGCACATCA
>CALLAG010000263.1 GCA_938002705.1 uncultured Saprospiraceae bacterium
TCTATGAATATGTTTGGTTTTTTTCCCAATTACTTTGAGAAAACACAAGATTACTTTACGACATTCTTAAAGACTCAAGGCACAGAGTTGAAATCTGAGTTCTTTATTCCATTTGTACTAGATGAAATGATCAATAATGAGGAGATCAAGGTGAAAGTATTAACATCTCCCTCTAAATGGTTCGGTGTGACATATAAGGAAGACAAGCCTTTCGTTGTAAGTAGAATACAAGAATTAGTCGATAAGGGCGTATATCCTGAGAAACTCTGGTCGTAATAGGATTCTACGCTCAAGGATTATGCTTGCTTAGCTTAATTACAATGTAGGTCTTCTTGTGATATACCATCATTATTAGGGAAGCAGTTACCTGACTTGATATAGTCTGGCTTATACCTCTGTAGGTGTGGATCTCTTAGACTTTTGGATAAGAAAAGAACGAGTTTTTCTATCTCTTCGTCAGAGAGGTCTATCTTTCTTAACTTCTTAGATACTTGCTCTGCAGGCACTCTATCATTTTCTTTTTCTGCCTTGATCTTGTATCTGATGACGTCTTCTAATGATTCTTTACTAGAGCCGTGGAAGTAGAACGGCGTATCGCTTGCATTATATATACCTGGAACTTTGAACTTGTATAGGTCAGCTACTTCATTAGTAAAACCACCTCTGCCTAAGTTTCTCTTATCATCAGGACGCTTAAAGAATGATCCCGGATGCTGATCTATGTCTTTGACTCCGAGTGCATGAAATTCACTTGATCCAAGATTTTTATCGTAGTGGCAACTGTTGCATTTTCCCTTTCCGAAAAATACCAATGCACCTTCTTTTTCTTGCTCGCTCATAGCATAAGTATCTCCCTTAAGCCATTGTTGGAACGGAGCTTCATCTGATATTACCGTTCTCAGGTAAGCAGATATGGCCATAGCTGCGGTAAAATTAGAGTATCTCCACGTTGGGTTGATATCTGGAAAAGAACTATCGAATAAATCTGTATATCCGAATTGCTCCATTAGATTCTTATTCACGATCATTCTATGTACGAATAGACCATCAAGATTCTGAGTCTCTAATCCTTCGTATCCTAAGTTATTTCTTTTTGTATCCTCGCTGTTACTCCATACATGTTCTGTGCCTACATTAACTCCACCTGCTCCGAATTTTCCATTCCACGATGTATTCTTGACGAATGCTACATTCAATAATGATAATGGTCTTGCTGATTGCACATCCAAGTCTTCTTCATTATAGTGATCGTTCATGACACGTCCTTCTCCAGAATATCCGAACCCCATTCCGCCATCTGCAATGCCTTGTAGAAATCCAGGCCTGAATCCTGCCTCTGGTATATGACATGTTGCACATGAGTATGTTCCCATACCTTCTGAGCTCTTAGCATCAAGAGCGATACCCGTCTCATAAAACAAAAACTTGCCTAATTTGACCTTGTCAGCTGAAAGTTGATTTCTGCTATCTTGAGGTATCTGTGATAAGTCACTGTTATCAGGAAGTATATAGAAATCTGATGAATTAGTAGGAGAATAGGTGCTGATAGCACGTTCTAAGTTGAAATCCAACTGGTCGTTGGGATTTATTTGGTCTTCTGCACAAGAGCAGAACACCAATACACACAGTAATGCGGTTAGTTTACTTAGGTTACTCATTCTAGGTTGTGTTCTCATTATCAAAAATCATATTACCAGGAAATATAATATAATCGTCGGTTAGAGAATATTCAAATTCTATGCCAAAGCTAAAGACTTTTGGCCTTATTCTTATGTAAGCTACTTGTCATTCCTTCTTATACCTTATCTAACTCAGCTTGTTCTAAAATCTACTTTTCTCTATTCTTTCTGATTTCTTATGGAATCATGATAGAAGTACAGAAACTCACTAATAGAAAAGAACTTAGTACCTTACGTATACTTTATGTCTCATACTGAAGATTAGTTATTCCAAAACTCTAACCAAAATGAAAAAATGGGAAAAACAATAATCGTTATAGGTCTCGTGATTGTAATGATAGGATTACTGTATCATTTTTTTCCTAATGCACTAAAGTGGTTTGGTAATCTGCCAGGAGATATCAAAATCGATAAACCAAATGCTAAATTTTACTTTCCAATCGTATCTATGATTCTTGTGAGTGTCATCTTTAATATTCTCATCAAGCTTTACAGATATTTTCAATAAAAGTAAAAAAAGAAGCCATCAACTAAGACAGCTTCCCTTTATCAAACCAGTATGAAAAAACTACTCTTTACGCCTTTTAGACGGTAGTATAAAGTCAAAGTAACAGGCTTAAATCTTAAAGTTTTTAGAATGTAAAGTTTCTTACAGTTTTGGGAGGTGAGGTGAGCATATATAGGATACCTCTATCTACTACATTCTTGGCTGAACAGAAAATTGAAATTTTCTTAAGCGAATATAAAACCCTCAGATCTAACAGGTTTCTAAAAATCTGTCAGATCTCACTCAACTCACACCCAACCTCGATCCCATACACTCATCATTAATGCCTCACTCTATAGCCTCCCTTTTGTCAGAACCTTGATTTTTATGATTATATGATTAACATGATTACTCATCACTCTACCTTAACAATCTGAGCAGTAAAAACCAA
>CALLAG010000264.1 GCA_938002705.1 uncultured Saprospiraceae bacterium
CAAAGGACTACAAAAGCAATTTTATAAAAATCAAGATTTACCAACTTCTGACTTCGTTTTATTAGAAAACAAGTCAAGTATTCTACAAGCTATAGAGAATGGCAATATTAGCTACCCATTCGTACAGAAATCAAGGACGGCAGGTTATGATGGAAAAGGCGTTGTTGTTATAAAATCTGTGGCTGATAATGATCGGATATTTGATACGCCATCAGTTATAGAGGATCTTGTAGACATAGACAAAGAGTTAGCCGTTATTATAGGTAGAAATGCTAAAGGAGACATAACAGTATTTGATACGACTGAGATGGTATTTAATGATAAAGGTAATCTCTTAGATTATCTTATATGCCCATCATCAGTTAGTGATCAAGTCAAATTAAAATGCAGCGATCTTGCACAGCAGATCATCACCAAACTGGACATGATAGGTCTTCTTGCGGTAGAGTTCTTCCTAACCAAAAGTGGAGATATCCTCATCAATGAAGTCGCTCCACGTCCACACAACTCTGGTCATCATACTATAGAAGCTAATCCTAAGTCTCAGTACAGAGTTCTACTCGACATCTTATTAGACCTTGAGTTAAGAGATAATGCAACGGACACAATATCAGCCATTTATAACATCATCGGTGATATCGACCATACAGGTACTCCTATATATCAAGGCTTAGAAAAAGTCTTATCTTTAGACAATACACACGTTCATTTATACAATAAGAAGATCACTAAGCCTATGAGAAAAATGGGGCACATTACCCTGATAGGCAAATCATCAAATGAACTACTAGAAAAAATAGAATTTATAAAACAAAACCTAAAGGTTATCGCATGAGTCACCAAGTAAGTATAATAATGGGATCAGATTCTGATCTTCCGATCATGAAAGCTGCCGCTGAGATATTAGGACAACTGGACATCAGCTACCATATGACAGTCGTGTCAGCACATAGAACGCCTGAACGCATGTATGCTTACGCAAATGAGGCAAGAGGTAATGGCACAAAAGTCATCATCGCTGGTGCTGGCGGTGCTGCTCATCTTCCGGGCATGGTCGCTTCACTAAGTACTCTACCTGTCATCGGTGTACCTATCAAGTCCTCTAACTCAATAGATGGATGGGATTCTATATTATCTATACTACAGATGCCTAACGGTATTCCTGTAGCCACAGTAGCACTTAATGGTGCTAAGAATGCAGGATTATTAGCAGCCAGAATACTATCATGCTCAGATGAGGACGTCGCTAAGAAATTAATGCACTACAGAGAAACAATGAAAGCTGAGGTTCTGGAAAAAGCAAAGCGTGTAGAGAATAAATAATCTATCCAGTCATCTTAAAGGCTCCATACTTTTCCTTATAGGCTGCAATTAATAAGATCATCTGGTCATAGCTTCTTATACCTGCTTTGACACCATGTGTCTTGAGGTAGCCATCATAGATGACATCCCTATACTTAGGCATCCAATCCTTATACTTACTGATGTGCTTACTGATGAGGTTAAGATCTTGGATGAGCCTGGCATCCAATTCATTATAGACTTGTGACCAAGTCTCAGGGTGAAACGATCTATAATACCTCGCCAGATAGCGCCAGTAAGCCAGCTCAGCACTATAGACGATGTGTAACTTATCAGACTGGAGACAAGTCATATATGCTACGAAATTAGCCTCACTCTCATCTGTGATACCATAGCCATGTGACATCTCATGTGCCATAGTGAATGGATGCTGCTTGACATACAAACCGCCATCAATATGTCCTTCTGATGCATGAGGTATAAAAATCCCTGAAGTCCTAAAATGCAAAAGAAATCCTGGCCATAGATACCTCACTCTAACCTTACCGTGAGTCGGAATATTCCATTTCTTAAGGACAATTTCTTGATGATCACGTATACCATTTTCTATAAAAAAATACTTAGAGGTCTGCCCTGTCATACTATCCTTAAGAGCATAGAGCAATTCTGTCTGAGCTAAGAAAGCCTCGCTGATATATGTAGAATCAATAACTGGCGGCACAAGCTCTAATCGAGACGATAGATTCTCTTGATTATAATTATATCCCCATCCTACATAAAAGAATATAATGACCCAAATAAGGAATCTTGCAACTGCGCTGACCCAGCTTTTAAGCTGAGCTTTGACATCCCTGAAGAAATACCACAGAAAATATATCGTAATCAAATACAGTGACGGAACAGGCAGCAGACCGAATGTATAATCGTGGACAACCCTAATCAACTGATACAAACCTCTGAAATAGAGTGTCTCATACAAATAGGGGCTATAAGAAAATATAATTTCAATAACAAAAACAATAGCTAATGTTATAACACCGACTTTTAATCTTTTATCTTTCACATTATTATATTTGACAGAACTTTTAAGATATTGCTGTCGTTACCTAACTGAATTATCTAATATAGAAAAATTAAATATATCAAAATGGCATTTGAATTTACTGATACTAACTTCCAAGAGTCCGCTTTAGACTCGGACAAACTCGTAGTAGTTGATTTTTGGGCAGAATGGTGTGGCCCATGTCGTATGATCAGCCCGATCATCGATGAATTATCCAAAGAATATGAAGGCAAAGCTGTAATAGGCAAAGTCAACGTAGATACTAACGCTGAAGTAGCTACAAAGTATGGTGTAAGAAGCATACCTACTATAATCCTCTTGAAAAATGGAGAAGTTATAGAAAAGCACGTCGGTGCTACTACTAAAGCAGTACTAGAAGAAAAGATGGCTGCACACTTATAATTAGCAATTATCTTTAAAAATTAAGATATTACAAGCCCTTAGTGTTATGCTGAGGGCTTTTTTATTGAAGTGATTTAAAAAACTTGTATATGAGCTTTTTTGACAATTTCGAACTGAACCGCCTTGAGAATCTCGAGTTACTCGCTAAGCAAGTAGTGGAGGGATTTATAATCGGTCTGCACAAGAGTCCATTCCATGGATTCTCCGTAGAGTTTGCAGAACATAGAATCTATAATCAAGGCGAACCGACTAAGAATATTGACTGGAAAGTATTCGCAAGAACAGATAAGCTCTTCACTAAGAAATATGAAGAAGAGACTAACCTCAGGGCACAGATAGTCATAGATACCTCTTCGTCCATGTACTTTCCTGAAGACAGAAAAGATGGAGAGCTAAATAAGCTACAATTCAGTGCATTAGCAGCGGCATCATTGATGAATCTGCTTAAGAAACAGAGAGATGCATTCGGACTGAGTCTATTCGATGAGACGGTTAAGACTCATACGAAAGCAAAATCTTCTACAACCCACTACAGACTGTTACTATCTTATCTTGATAAATTAATCAAAGAACCTACGCGGGATAAGAAAACGTCAGTCGTAGATACACTCCACCAGATAGCTGAGAGTATACATAAGAGATCATTGGTCATCATATTCAGTGATATGTTTGATAGAAACGATAATAGCGAAGAGCTGTTCTCAGCACTACAACACCTAAAGTACAATAAGCATGAAGTTGTCTTATTCCATGTTATGGACAAGAAACTTGAAGGAGAATTTCAGTTTGAGAATAGACCACATGAGTTTATTGATATGGAGACTGGTGATCGAGTTAAACTTCAGTCTAATCAAGTCAGAGAATTCTATCAAGAGAAGGTCCATGCATTCAAAGAAGAACTTAGAGTCAAGTGCCTCCAGTATAGAATCGACATGATAGAAACAGATATCAGAGAAGGCTTCCACCCCGTCCTGGAGACATATCTTGTAAAGAGAAAAAAGATGAGAATATAATGGCAACAAAAAAAATACGTATAGCTAAGCTTCCGACAAGAGCACCAGAGAACCTTAAGAAAGAAGCTATTGTCAAAAAGACAAAAGTCCTCACTCAGAAAATAAAAGAATTAGTATCACTGATGTCTGCTAACAAGAATCATAGTCTTCTTGTCGTCTTACAGGGCATGGACTCTAGTGGTAAGGACGGTGTGAGTAAGAGTGTGTTCAGTAAAGTAAGTCCAACGATGGTATCCGCATATGGATTTAAGAAACCATCAGATTTAGAATTTGCTCATGACTTTCTATGGCGTGCTCATAAGCAAGTACCAGCTAAGGGAGAGGTGAAGATATTCGTAAGGTCACATTATGAGGACGTTCTTATACAGCGTGTACACAAATGGATAGATAGTAGAAAAGTAACAATGCGTATCAATGCAATCAATTCATTCGAGAAGTTACTCGTCGCAGATAACAATACGATCGTCATGAAGTTCTTCCTGAATCTATCTAAGGATAGGCAAAAAGAAAAACTCATAGAGAGAATAGAAGAACCAAGAAAAAACTTCAAGCATAACGATGGAGACTGGGAGGAAAGAAAACACTGGGATGAATACATGAAAGCCTATGAAGATGTCCTCAATAGATCAGAGATACCATGGATTAATGTCCCTGCTGATCAGAGGTGGTATCGTAATTATGTAGTAGCTGATCATATCGTTAAGCGACTATCGAAACTCAAAGAATCATATCCCATACTTAAAGAAAAACCAAAAGCAGACATAAAGAATGGCTAGAGAGAAAATGCGAGTAGATAAGTGGCTATGGTGTGTGAGAATATTCAAATCCAGATCTAAGGCCACTGATGCCTGTAAGAAAGGTCATATCTCTATAGGAGAAAACAAGCTCAAACCATCAGCTATGATCACAATAGATCAATGCATTAATGTCAAAAAAGACGGCTATCTATTAACATTCAAAATCAAGGAACTCCTTGAAAGAAGAGTATCCGCCGTACTTGCAGAACCATGCTATGACAACCTAACTCCAGAAGAAGAACTCAACAAATTCAAGAGCTGGTACATAGGTAAGGCTAAGTCTGAATTCCGAGAACGAGGAGCAGGAAGACCGACTAAGCGAGAAAGAAGAGAAATAGATGACTACAAAGAAGAGCTATACTTAGACGAATGGTTTGATTCTTGATCCTATCTATTATCTATACAATCTACATTCATACAAAGTAAAATCAGACTCAATATCACGTTATGAAAGGTATCATACTAGCAGGAGGATCAGGTACACGTCTCTACCCTATCACTAAAGCCATATCAAAGCAGCTCATGCCTGTATATGATAAGCCGATGATCTACTATCCTATGTCTATACTAATGCTTTCTGGTATTAAGGATATCTTGATAATTACGACTCCCCATGATAGCGATTCTTTTAAGCGACTATTAGGAGACGGAGCTGACCTTGGATGTAACTTCCAGTATGCTGTCCAAGAAGTCCCTAATGGCTTAGCACAAGCTTTTGTTATAGGTAAGGACTTCATCGATGGAGATTCTGCCTGCCTTATCTTGGGTGATAATATATTCTATGGCTCGGGGTTATCCCAATTACTGCAGGAAAGTGCTCAGTTGACATCTGGCGCAAGAGTATTTGCTTATCCAGTGCATGATCCAGAAAGATATGGCGTTGTAGAATTCGATGAAGACAAGAAGGTTATCTCTATAGAGGAAAAACCGGAAGAGCCAAAGTCTAATTATGCAGTGCCAGGCCTGTACTATTATGATAAGAATGTATGTGATATTGCTGCAGACTTAAAACCATCAGCGAGAGGAGAATATGAGATTACGGATCTTAATAGAGAATACCTCAAGCTGCAAAAATTGTCTGTCGGCATCATGCAACGTGGTACGGCTTGGTTAGATACTGGCACATTCGAGTCATTAGCTGCGGCATCAGAATTTATCAGAGTTATCGAGCAAAGACAAGATTACAAAATAGGATGCATAGAGGAGGTCGCATACAGAATGGGATATATCAATGAGGACCAACTCAGAAAAGTAGCTGAACCTCTTGAGAAATCTGGCTATGGCAGATACCTCCTTAGATTGCTGAGATAAGGTTACTCTATAGCTAGTTATTTTCGCAATCCTCTATCATAATTTCTATGGCACCTCCAGCTTGGATCTCGAATCCTGCATTGAGACTTACCGTCTGACCTGCTTTGAATATCGTTGAATCTCCTGACATCAACATTGCATCTGCATTCAATTCCATCTTAGCATGATAGACAGAATCTACTATCATACCATTCACATCTACATATAACCCATTACATGGTGGTAATACAGTACATCCATCTTCTACAGTAATTACAAAGTTACAAACAGCTGTATTACTACAATCATCAGTATAAGTATAATCGATAGAATGTACTCCCAATGGAAGAATATCGCCTAATAGATTACTACTCGCTACAAGTAATGTGGCATCACAATTGTCACTTGCTGTAGGCTCAGGGATGGCATATATATACTGGCAGTCAGCATTAGATTGTATTGTTATGTCACTGGGACAATCTGCTATTACCGGTGCTTCTTCGTCTGTTATTTCTATTACTTGATTACAAGAGGCGGTAACATTATTACTATCTGTAACCAACCAGTTTCTAATTATTGATTCCTGACAGTTAGTAGGAACTATATCATCTATATATGTTATGCTTGCAGTAGCATCATTAGATGTAGCCGTCCCAGTTATAGCAGGGAGGTGAGATGTATTATTACATAAATTACTCCCGACATAGTCCGGTGGGCATGTAATCGACAGTACTGGTGTAGTATCTGCTACAAATATAAACTCCCAGTTAAAGCTGCTGGAACTCCATCTATTATCCCATTCGATTAAGTATGATGTACCTGCATTTACATTATACATTGATATCTCGGATGCATAATTAGACCCATTACCGATATCACAACTATCATCGCTGTAAGACTCAAAAGAGATGTTACTACAATCGCCACTATAGAGCCATACTCTAGTATCTACACCACCACCGCAAGACTTAATAGTAACTACACCGTTACTGTCAGGCTCAAATAAAAACCAGTCTGCGTGTACGGCATTATTACTTGTAGCTCCATTGCCATTATTAGGATGTGCAAAGTAGATACCATCAGAAGTAATTGGGGTCGCAGTATTACAAGTAGAGTTATCACACTTACAACTTGCATGACGTTGTCGTATGAGACCACCAGGCTCAGTACCGAACCCTTCAGTAAAATTAATACCTACTGACTGTGTATGACAATAACTCATGATAGTACCTCCAGCGGATGGTACGATAGGAGAAGAAGCGTTATAGCAAGATCCACCACCACCTGCAGCGATATTGCCACAATCGTCTATTTGTTGATTGTTATTAGGTCCCCATACACACTGATGAGTATGACGTGATCCTAATACATGCCCAATCTCATGAGTGACAACTTGTACATCCCAGCTGTAGGTGGGATATGGATTATAAGAATTATTAATGTCAGCATAAGCATATGGAAATGAACCACAAAGTTGATCTACGTAAGCGATCCCACCATTAGATCCTGGATCATTAGTGAGTAGTTGAGCAACATCCCCATTAAATCCATTAGCTACCAATTCATCTTTGAAGTCATATAAGCCACTTGAGTTATCTACATATGGATCATTAGAAGTCCATACGGATATCTCGGATATTAGAATTGGTATATTTTCATTACTATAAAGCGTAGACATCTCATTAAATATGTCTGCGACATAGTTCTGTACATCGACGATGTTAGAATTAAAGTTCTGATACATCGCATAATCACACTCAAAATAAATATGGAGTGCAGTATTACACGCTGTTCCTGTCTTCTCTATTCGTTGTTCTATTATTGATTGTGTTCTGGGTTCTATGCTTTCACATTCGAACGAAAGATCTTCTGTAAGATCTTCGGCCTTATAGATGATATGATAATCTGATTTATGATATTTACCTATGTTATAAGTTTTGTCTTTATACCTTATAATGCCCGAGATTCTATCTTCATAGATACTTAAGCTCACCAAAGATTGCGTGGCACCAACTATAGTTCCAGAATAGTATTTACCAGATGCTGATTGTTCAATTTCTATATTCGCATTATCTCCTTTCTGGGATAATATGTAATCGGGAGAGTATAATTGTTTTTCTTCAAGAACCGTATGGAAGACTTTATTCTTAGCGTATGGAATGGACAGTTTAATTACTGTATTCTTCTCTGCATGGAGTCGATGGAGTTCTTCTTTTTCAGCTTTGAATAATGTAGAGCTCTCAAGTCCTGGTAGATCAGAACTGACATCGGCGATTTTAAAAACATGATCATAACTCTGACCACACAATAGCATAGGCAAAATCACAATTATGAGATTCAGGGTATTTCGTAACAAGGGTGTCTTCTTTAGTCAGTTGAGTAATTATTGACTTTAACTCACCTTTGACTAATTCTTGACTTTTAACTAACGGTCTTATTTCATCTATCTAAGGCTGAAATTAGATAGAAAACCCACAAAAACTATGATAATCGGTATCCTATAGATTATTTGCAAGATAGTTGTCAGAACTTCACAAAGTAGATAACCCGAATAGATTAGTCACAATACCCCATACCGGATTATAGAAAGAATCAAACCATATTTTCTATAATCTAAGGCACAAAAAAAAGGTGGCCCAAAAGGACCACCTTCAAAAAAAGTGTTAAAAGGTTTCTTATTGTTCTTATGATCCACACATGAGACATCCATCGTCCATGTTACATACTTCTCCTTCTACAACTGCCACTTCAACTTCTTCATCCGCAAGGTCCATTACTTCTTTGTCTCCGCTGTACTTCTCTTTATAACCTGCTGAGAGGGAGAATTTAATAGGATCTACCGCTGACTTAGATCTGAGGTAATACATTCCTGTCTTTAGACCTTGCTTCCATGCATAGAAGTGCATAGAAGTCAACTTCGCAAGACTTGGGTTTTCCATAAATATATTAAGACTCTGACTTTGACATATGAAAGCGCCTCTATCGGCACTCATATCTATCAGTATTTTCTGTTTGATCTCCCATACAGTTTTATACAGATCTTTGATATCTTGAGGTACGTCATCCATGTGTTGTACGCTACCATTGGCAGCCATCAATCTTTCTTTCATAGAGTGATCCCATAGCCCAAGCTCTACAAGATCTTTGAGTAAGTGCTTATTCACTACCACATACTCTCCTGAGAGTGTTCTTCTTGAGTATATATTAGAAGTGTAAGGCTCAAAGCACTCGTTGTTACCTAATATCTGAGAGGTAGATGCAGTTGGCATTGGTGCTAGTAATAGACTGTTTCTTACACCTGACTCTTTGATTTTAGCCTTTAATCCGGCCCAGTCCCATCTGTCAGATGGTGTCACATCCCACATATCATACTGTAGGATACCTTGACTCACTGGACTTCCTTCATAAGTTTGGTACGGTCCTTCTACAGCTGCAAGAGCATTAGATTCTGTAAGTGCTGCAAAGTATATCGTCTCGAAGATATCTTTATTTAACTGTCTGGCCTCTGGGCTATCAAATGGCATTCTCATTTTGATGAATGCATCTGCTAAGCCTTGTACGCCTATACCTATAGGTCTATGGCGCATATTAGAGTTTTCAGCTTCTTTTACTGGATAGTAATTAACGTCTATAACTCTATTAAGATTCTTAGTCACTACTCTCGCTACTTCGTATAACTTTTCGAAGTTGTAAGTTTTATCTTCATTAACGAACTTACCTAATGATATAGAAGCTAAGTTACATACAGCTACCTCATCTGGAGAAGTGTACTCCATAATCTCAGTACAGAGGTTACTTGACTTGATCGTTCCTAAGTTCTTTTGATTAGATTTTTCGTTAGCTGCATCTTTATATAGAATATAAGGCGTGCCTGTCTCTATCTGTGATTCCATAATAGAGCCCCACAGATCTCTTGCATTTACTGTTCTTCTTGCTCTTCCTTCCTCTTCGTACTTAGTGTATAATGCTTTGAACTCATCACCATAACAGTCTTCTAATCCTGGTGATTCGTTAGGACAGAATAGTGACCACTCAGAGTTAGTCTCTACCCTTTCCATAAATAGGTCTGAGATCCACATCGCATAGAACAAGTCTCTCGCTCTCATCTCCTCCTTCCCGTGATTTTTCTTAAGGTCTAAAAAGTGTTCAATATCTGCATGCCATGGCTCTAAATACATAGCGAATGCACCCTTTCTTTTTCCCCCTCCTTGATCTACATATCTCGCAGTATCGTTGAATACTTTAAGCATAGGAATTATACCATTAGAAGTACCACCTGTCCCCTTAATGTAACTGCCTTGTGCTCTTATATTGTGTATACTTAATCCGATTCCTCCTGCTGCTTGGGATATCTTAGCACATCTGGTAAGTGTCTCGAATATACCAGAGATACTATCATCAGTCATGGTTAACAAGAAGCATGATGATAACTGTGGTCTCGGTGTTGCTGCATTAAATAGAGTCGGTGTCGCGTGGATAAACCACTTCTCTGACATGTAATTATATGTCTCTATAGCAGAATCAATATCTTCACCATGTATACCGACTGCTGCTCTCATAAGAAGATGCTGTGGTCTTTCTACAACCTTACCATCCATCCTTAGTAGATAAGATCTCTCTAGTGTCTTAAATCCAAAGTAATCGAAATTATAATCTCTATCATATATAATAGCAGAATTAAGCTTAGAAGAATTCTTCTCGATAATCTTCATATACTTCTCTGCTACAAGACCTGCCTTATGGCCAGTCTTGGGATCTATATACTCGTATAAATCTTTCATCGTTTTGGAGAAAGATTTTTTTGTATTCTTATGTAGGTTAGATATAGCGATTCTTGCTGCTAGGATTGCATAATCTGGATGCTCTGTAGCAAATGAGGCTGCTGTTTCTGCGGCAAGGTTATCTAATTCTGATGTCGTAACACCATCATATAATCCTTGTATAACTTTCTTAGATATTGTAATATGGTCTACGAAATCGTTATTGAGACTGTAACAAAGCTTTTTAACTCTTGCGGTGATCTTATCGAAGCTTACGTCTTCTTTATGTCCTGTTCTCTTGACAACTTGCATAAAATAATGTGAATTTGGAGGTTAAGTAAATAATGGAAAATGACCTCAGTTATAATTGTAGTTTGTAAAAAAGTCTAAACGAATCACACAAAACATGATTCGTTTAGAATATTAAATTGGCTCTTGGGATAGATCCGCTTGAGATTAAAATTCTTCGTCGAGAGAGAATATCTGCTTATCTTTCTCAGCCATAACACCGGCCTTCTGATACTCACCTACTCGCTTCTCGAAGAAGTTAGTTTTTCCTTGTATAGAGATAAGATCCATCCATGGGAATGGATTAGCTGTATTATATACTTTCTCATTACCTAAGTCTACTAGAAGTCTATCGGCTACACATTCTATGTACTCACACATAGTCTCAGAGTTCATACCTATTAATCTTACTGGGATAGCATCAGAAACGAATTCCTTTTCTATCTCAACTGCATCACAGATAATTTTCTGGATAGTTTCTTTAGGTAATTTATTAACGATATGGTTGTTGTATAACAGACAAGCAAAATCGCAGTGCATTCCTTCGTCTCTGGATATTAACTCATTAGAGAAAGATAGCCCTGGCATAAGGCCTCTTTTCTTAAGCCAGAAGATAGAACAGAATGATCCTGAAAAGAATATGCCTTCTACAGCTGCGAATGCGATTAATCTTTCCGCGAATGATGCATCATCTATCCACGTCATCGCCCAGTCTGCTTTCTTCTTAACACAAGGTAGATTCTCTATTGCGTTAAATAGGTAGTCTTTCTCCTTAGTGTCTTTGATGTATGTATCTATAAGTAATGAGTAAGTCTCAGAGTGGATGTTCTCCATCATTATCTGGAATCCATAGAAGAACTTAGCTTCTGTATACTGTACTTCACTTACCATATTATCGGCAAGATTCTCATTAACGATACCGTCACTTGCTGCAAAAAATGCTAAGACATGCTTAATGAAGTGTTTCTCGTCATCATTCAACCTATTCTCCCAATCTGAAAGATCCTGGTGTAAGTCTATCTCTTCAGCTGTCCAAAAACTTGATTCGGACTTTTTATAA